>NZ_LZKV01000065.1:0-39613 GCF_001672995.1 Mycobacterium sp. 1482292.6
CCGACCTGCAGACCCTCTTGGCGCGCTGGTCGGCCGCCGCCGCGATCCTGCAGCAGGGCAAGCCGGTCGGGACGGTGCAGCCCGGTGTCGACGTGCAGCCTCCCGTCGACACCGGGGAGGCCTACGGGCTGAGCCCGGCCAGCCTCACCGTCACGATCGGGCTGGGCCCGTCACTGTTCGGTGATCGATTCGGACTGGCCGCCCGGCGACCTGCCGTGTTCACCGACCTGCCGCCGCTGAACGGCGACAACCTGGATCCGCGCCTGCACGGCGGCGACCTGTCCGTGCAGGCGTGCGCCGACGATCCCCAGGTCTGCTACCACGCGGTGCGCAACCTGGCCCGCCTCGGCCGCAACATCGTCTCGCCGTTCTGGGCGGTGCTCGGGTTCGGTCGGGCCTCCGCCGGACCCGGCCAGCACACGCCACGAAACCTGTTGGGATTCAAGGACGGAACCCGCAACATCGCCACCGACGCCGAATACGACAAGTTTGTCTGGGTCACCAACAGCGACCAGCCCTGGATGAACGGGGGGACCTACCAAGTCGTCCGCAAGATCCGGATGTTGATGGAGACGTGGGACGTCGACCGGATCGGCAATCAGCAGAGGATCTTCGGGCGCACCAAAGAAGAAGGGGCGCCGCTGAGCGGCAAGCACGAGTTCGATACACCGGACTTCGCCGCCAAGGGCGCCGACGGCAACCCCCTCATCGATCCGATGTCCCACGTCGGCCTTGCCGCCCGGGAAAACAATGACGGCATCATGATCCGCCGGCGGTCGTACAACTACACCGACGGCCTGGACGCCAACGGCCAACTCAACGCCGGTCTGCTGTTCGTCTCGTATCAAAAAGATCCCCAAGATTTTATTCGTCTGCAGAACCGCCTGGGTGCCCACGACCTGCTCAACGAATACATCCGCCACATCGGATCAGCTATCTTCGCGGTGCCGCCGGCGCCCGCTGAAGGCCACTACATCGGGCAAAACCTGTTCAGCTGAGCAAATCTCGTCGGCGGCCGACGGCCCGGCCGGGTCGCCACGTTTCACCCCCGTGACGTTTCGTGTCGGACCGGTAAATCAATCGCACCCGCCGTCACGCATCGGGGCCCGGCGCGCACTAACTCCGTGAACCCGCACAATCAGCGAGAAACGGAGAAGTCACATGACCGACGCGCTCGTCATCGACGCCGAAGGCCTGGACCGGCTGTCGTGTAACGCCAAAAGCAATCCCGAGACGGGCAGGAAGACGCTCAAAGCCAAGACCGTGTGCGAAGCGGGCTTTCGCAACATGACCTACGTCCGGGACCTGGCGCCGATGCTGGTGGGCGAGCCGCCCGCGCTGCTCGGCGACGACTCGGCGCCCAATCCCTCGGAGACCGCGTTGGCCGCGCTGGGTTCGTGCGTCTCGGTGGGCCTGCTGGCCAACGCGACGCACCGCGGGGTGACGCTGACCAAGATCGAGGTCGAGATGCAAGGCGACATCGACATTTCCGCGGTGTGGGGCGTGGGGGACACCCCGGAGGGCAAGTACCTGGGGTTCAGCGCCGTCCGCTGCACGGTGAGCCTGGCCGGTGACGCCGACGAAGCCACGCTGAAAGAGATCCACGACAACGCCATCGCCTGGTCGCCGGTGGTGAACACGTTTCGCAACCCGGTCACCGTCGACTCGACTCTGATCACCGGATAAGCACGCGACATGATGACGACCACGGACACAGCGGCCGGCCAGTTGGATGTCGAGCTGCTGGAAGACATTCGGGGGCACGCCGCGGCGTTGGACCGCGGCGAGGGCCACTCCCGTCGCAGCTTCGCCGCGCTGGGGGAGGCGGGCCTGCTGGGCATTGGCGCCCCGGGCAACGTCGACGGCCGGCTTCCGGTGATGGCCGAGGTGATCCGATCGGTTTCCGGGGCCTGCATGAGCACGGGGTTCTCGTTGTGGGCGCATCGCATGACGGTCGAGTATCTGCTCACCGCCGCAACCGAATTCAGCAGTGCGGCGGTCGAGCCGCTCCTAGCGGGAGCGGTGCCGGGCGTCACCGGCATGGCCGCGGCGTTCAAGGAGGCGGCGGGCTGCGGCAGCGTGGAGTTGACCGCCACATCCGTGGCCGGCGGTTACCGGGTCTCCGGTCCGATCAGGTGGGCCAGCAACCTGTATCCCGACTCCACGATGGTGACCGCGGTGCGCACCGATACCGGCGAGAAGCTCATCGTCGCGCTGCCGCTGAACACGCCCGGGGTGAACGTGGGTGAGCATTTCGATCTGCTGGCCATGGGCAGTACCGCCTCGTCGTACCTGAACCTGGACGGCGCGCACGTTCCTGCCGGACAGGTGCTGTCGCGCGACTTCGAGGGCTTCCTGCAGTCGGTGCGCCCGACATTCCTTGTCCTGCAATCCGCGATGTGCCTGGGCCTGACCCGGACCGCCCTGGACCAGGCTCGCCTGGGACTCGGCGGTGTCAACGCCGTGTTCAGCGACGACGTCGACCGCGTCGCGGACCAGCTGGTTACCGCCGAGGCCACCCTGGCGAAGCTGGCCGCGGCCGTCGGAGGGGCCGAGCCGCCCACCAAGAAGGAGTTGCTGTCGCTGCGCCTCGCCGCCGCCGAATTGTCCAGCGCCAGCGCCGACTTGGAGGTGCGGACCGCCGGCGGCAAAGGCTACGCGAGCCGAACACCGGCAAGCCGGCGCTATCGCGAGGCGGCGTTCATCCCCGTCCAGTCGCCGTCCGAAGGCCAGCTGCGCTGGGAACTGGCCAGATGCGTCTGAGCGCGGGTCGATGGTGACTCCGGTGGCGGTGCCGCCGGAGGGCACCGAGTCCGAATACCTGGTCGGCGGGGTTCCGCTGGCCAGCTTGGTGCGCGACTTTCACCGGCCCATGGTGAATTTCGCTCGCACCATGGTGGATTCGGCAACGGTCGCCGAAGAAGCCGTGCAGGAGGCGTGGGTGCAGGTGCTGCAGTCCTCGGACTCGTTTCAGGGGCGTTCGTCGGTGAGCACCTGGTTGTTCGGGATCGTCAAACACACCGCCTCCCGGCACCGGCGCAGGGAATCGCGGATCCGCCACCACGAGGTGCTGGCCGCCGACGGCGAGGGCGACGACCCGCTGTCGGGTCGCATGCACCCCGCCGGTCACCCCGACGCCGGCCACTGGAGCCTCCCGCCGTCGCGCCGCTTTCTCCCCGAAGACCGGACCGTCGAGAGCGAACTGCTCGGCTACGTGCGGTCGGCACTGGATGCGTTGCCCGAACGCCAACGGCAGCTGGTCATCCTGCGCGACATCGTCGGAACATCAGCCGACGAGGCGGCCGCGCTTCTCGAACTGACCGCCGAGGCGCAGCGGGCACTGCTTTACCGCGCCCGGGGAAATCTCAGAGCCGAATTGGAAAAGCGGTATCAGCGATGACCGTTCATGACAACGCAGTCCCCGCCATCGATTGCGTCGACTTCGTCCGCCTCGTCGACGATCTCGTCGACTCCGACCCCCAGCAGTGGGGACCGATCGTGGCCAAACACCTCGACGAATGCCCACCGTGCCTGGTTTATCTGCAACAGATGCTCGACCTCAAGATCCTGCTCAGCCACGTCTTCGACGGCGAGCAGCTCAGCGAGGATCACATTGCCGGTGTCATCAACGCGATCAACACCTTTAGGAAAGGCGAACCCCGATGACGATCAACGCTGAAGCGCCGCAGCTTCGAAGCGATGCTGTGGTTGCGGACAACGTGACCGTGTTGCCCTCTGGCGTCCGGGCCGACGCCGTGCCCGAGGATCCGTTCGAGCCACTGTCGGTGGGCGCCATGGTGGATCGGGTCGCGGCCATGGCAGTGGAAAAAGCCGCGCATCCCTGGGCATTCCTGATGCGCTCGCTGGTGGGCGGTGTGATGGTGGCCTTCGGAGCGCTGCTGGCCCTGGTGGTGAGCACCGGCGTCAAAACACCCGGTGTGGCAAGCCTTTTGATGGGGCTGGCCTTCGGCATGTCCTTCGTCTTGATCCTGGTGTCGGGCATGTCGCTGATCACCGCGGACATGGCCGCGGGATTTCTCGCCGTGCTCAAGCGCACGCTGAGCCTGCGCGGCTATGTCGCGTTGGTGACCGTCGGACTCATCGGCAACATCGTCGGCGCGCTGGTGTTCGTCACGGTGTGCGCCGCGGCGGGCGGGCCTTACCTCGGCGCGTTCGCCGAACGAGCGGCCACCGTCGGCACGCTGAAGGCGGGCCAGCCCTTTTGGACGGCTCTGCTGCTGGCCGTGGTGTGCACGTGGTTCCTGCAGACCTCGATGTGCATGTTCTTTAAGGCCCGCAGCGACGTCGCACGGATGGCGTTCGCGTTCTACGGGCCGTTCGCGTTCGTCATCGGCGGCACCCAGCACGTGATCGCCAATGTCGGATTCCTGGGTCTTCCCTTGCTGCTCAACCTCTTTCACCCGGTCGCGCCGCGCGGCGCGATCGGCTGGGGCTTCGGCCCGCACGGGCTGCTCACCAACATCGGGATCACCACCGTGGGTAATCTCATCGGCGGCACGGTATTCGTGGCGTTGCCGTTCTGGATCATCGCGCAGCTGCAGCGGCGCAAGGTCTAGGCGCGGCGCCGGGGACGGTTACCACTGCGTCGCCAGACCGGCTAGCGTTGCCACGGCGCGGACCGAGAAGGCGACATTGCGTCCCACGGCACCGTCGTCACCGGCCGCGCCGGGAGTGGTCCACCGCACCCGTGCGGTCCCGCTGACATGCAGAGCGGCGCCGGTGTCGAAATCGAGGAACAGCAAGGCGGCTTCGTCGTCGACAGCCAGATTGCCATAGCTGTTGAACATGTTGTTTCCCGGGAAATCCAGCCACCACAGCCGGTTCGGGGAGTCGATTCGGACGAATCCGGGTGGGCCGCCTCGGTGTGACGCATCGCTGCCGCGGGTGGGATGGGTGGTGCCCAGGAAGAACGTGTCGGACCTTGCAATCATGGCTTGATCCGCGGGACCGAGAAGCGTTGCGCGGCGGGTGTGTTTCGAAGGGGTGGCCAGACCGGCCACGTCGATCGCGCGGCGGTGAATGTATTTGGGGCAATTGCCATACGATTGGTCGATGCGCAGGGTCATGCTGGCGTGGTCGGCACCGACAAGATCACCGTTTATCCGTAACCTGCGGCGGGTGGGGAAGTCGATGGCGATCAGCCCGACTTGCTGGCCGGCCCGGATCTCGTACAGGGGATCGCCGTCGCGGGGAGCGGACGACACATGCAAGACACCTGCTTGCCCGCGGAGAAAACCCTGTGGCGCGGCCAGCGGCGAGACCCAGAGGACGCCGTCGTGGTCGCGTCCGGTCAGCGCGGCGAACCGCTGCGACGCCAGGAAGCGTGCGGCGCCGTCAGACAGATCCGACGAGTCAAGCATGCTCTCGAGTCGCCCGGCCTCGGCTTCGACACCCGCTCGGCGCTGCGTCGCGAGTTCGCCCTCGTGGAATCCCGTCGCGGCCATATCCGTCGTAACAACGGCACCGGGGCAAAGCTTCCTGGCGGTACGGGCGCCCTCGGTCAGGCCTTGCGGTCCCGCTCCACGTCCAGCGCATGAGGTGCGGACCGGGTCGCGGGTCGCAATGCCGCCAGCAGCGCTCCGGCGCCGAAGATCGCCGCGGTCAGCCACGGAAAGTGTCCGTCGGGGGCGAAGCCCGCGGCGGCGATCAGGGACAGGGCGTAGGCCGCCGCCGCGGCGCCGGCCAACATCACCGGTTCGGTCCAGCGTTCGGTGAGCGGTACCCCGAGCAGCGGTAAGGGAGCCGCGAAAAGCCTTCGGGCCCACCACAACATCATCATCTCGACCGCCGTCACGACGCACAAGATGACCACCCATTCCAGCCGGGCCAGCCACCAGTGCGCGCTACCCTCGGGCGGCTGCGGCAAGAGTCCGGCCGGGTAGCCGACGATCGCGACGATCACGACCGGGATCATGTGCCACAGGTAAAGCGCCATGATGTTGTTGTTGGCGACGGACAGGACGCGCTCGACACGCATGGCGCGCAGCGCACGGTTCAGCGCGGGCGTCAGTGCCATCGCAAGCCCCGTTTGGGCGCAGCCGAACGCCAACAGCGCCACGGTCGGAGGCGTCGTGTTGTCGATGGTCTGCCCGGGGACACCGATCATGCTGACCGGATAAACCTTGCGCCACACGAGCAACGCCAGGGCCACCGACGAGACGGCCGCCAGCAGAGCGGGTCTGCGGCCGGCCAATGACCCGCCGTGCCAAGCGATCCCGAGCTGATACAGGGTGCCCCAGCCCAACAGGTAGTTCACCCAATTCAGGTACGGCACATGGCCGGCGAGCCGGGCGACATCCACCGCCGCGACCGCCAAGACGAGTGCGGCCGGTACCAGCAGGCCCCAACGACGTTGTGCGGCAATGGCAATCGGCGTCAGCGACACGACAACCAGGTACACAGCCAGGAACCACAGGTGCATGGCCACCGCCCAGCCGGCGTACTCGAGCACCGAGCCCGCCACGCCGCAGAAACCCAGGGCAACGACCACCACCGACACCAGCGCCATGTACACCGCGGTCGGTCCGAGGACTCGCGCCAGCCGGTGCTGTATCCAGGTCCGCCGCGAAAGTCCCTCAGCGTCGTGGCGGTGCGTCCAGGACACGGCGCCGGCATAACCGGCAACCAGGAAGAATGCCGGGACGGCCTGGAAGGGCCAGGTCAGCCACTGGGTCCAGGGCAGGTCGACGAGCGGGTTCTGCCGGCCGAACTGGCCATCGTGATAGGTGACCGACCCGGCCAGCCAGTGTCCCAGCACGATGAGCACCACGCCGGACACGCGGTAGTAGTCGACCGCCAGATTGCGCGGCGGCCGCGTCGTGTTTGCGTGGCTCATCAGATCGGGGGAAGCTCGACGCGGTACACAGCGCCACGGTACCGTCCGGCCCCCAGCGGGGTCTGGCGCAGCCGCAGAACAGGAGACATCCCATGAAACAGGCTCAACTCGGCGGGTTGCAGGTCGGTCGCCTCGGCCTGGGTGCGATGGGCATGTCGGTGGCCTACGCGGTCGGCGGATTCGACGATGCGGAATCGGTCCGCACCGTGCATCGCGCCATCGACCTTGGTGTGACGCTGATCGACACGGCCGAGGTCTACGGCCCGTACGTCAACGAGGAACTGCTAGCCCGCGCGCTGCGGGGACGGCGCGATCAGGTGGTGCTGGCAACCAAATTCGGTCTGATCTCGCACACCGGTCGCGAGGGCCTGGACAGCAGCCCCGCCAACATCCGTATCGCCGTGGACGGTTCGCTGCGACGGTTGGCGACCGATCGCATCGACCTGTACTACCAGCACCGCCTCGACCGCCAGACGCCGATCGAAGAGACCGTCGGCGCGCTGGCCGAGCTGGTCGCCGCCGGGAAGGTCCGCCACATCGGCCTGTCGGAAGTCGGGGTGGATAACATTCGTCGCGCGCACGCGGTGCACCCGATCACGGCGGTGCAGTCGGAGTACTCGCTGTGGACCCGCGATCAAGAGGACGAGATCTTGCCGGTGCTGCGCGAATTGGGCATCGGGTTCGTCGCCTACTCGCCCCTGGGCCGTGGCTTTCTCACCGGCGCAATCCGTTCCACGCACGAGCTGCCCGAGACCGACTACCGCAAGACCAACCCGCGGTTCTTCGACGAAAACTTTCAGCACAACCTGCGCTGCGCCGACGAGGTGCGCGATATCAGCGCGGACGTCGGCGCCACGCCGGCTCAGGTCGCCTTAGCATGGTTGTTGGCGAAAGGCCCTGATATCGTGCCCATTCCGGGCACCAAGCGGGTTACGCGTCTGGAAGAGAATGTCGGCGCCGACGCGATCGAGCTCACCGCCGATCAACTGGCCAGGCTCGATCGGCTCACCCCGCCCGCAGGGGGCCATCACGCCGAGGCGCAAATGGCGTGGATCGATCGCTAGCGGCGCCCCGTAGCCGCCGCCCGGTGCGCGTCGCGTTAGTCGACGCTGGCCAATGCCGCTGGGCCGTAGGTTTTTTCGATCAGTGACCACGGGTCGGCGTAGGGGCCGCGTCCCTCCAGCCGGCGCTGCACAATCAAAACGGCCCGCAGCACCGGGCGTAGCACCGGGCCAAGCAGTCGCAGCACGATCCGCAGGTGGCCCTGCGATTCGGCCAGCCACGCCAGTGTCTGGTTCCAGTCGTGCTCTTGAAAGTCCAGCAGCGCTTGCGCTTCGGTGGTGTCGTACCAGCCGGTGAAGCTCCAGCCGCGGTCGTCGGCCGGGTCGCCCGGCAGGCCGGCCGAGGGGCCGAGCGGTCCCAGGCCGGCCGCGCGCATCAGGTCGTCCTGGAGGCCGTGCTGGAGCAGCACATACGTTTCGTTGCCGCCGATGAGCAGGGCCTTGCCGGAGATGGAGTCCTTGCGGTCGACGCCGTTGGCGAATGCCAGCGCCACGTCACGCGCATCCACCGCATGAATCCGGTTGTCGCTGGGCATCGAACGCATCAGGGTGAGGTAGTCGCCGTTGATACCGGCCTGCGTGTCCGGCGAGATGACGCCGGCAAGTCGGTAGAGCGCATACGGCAGGCCGCTGCCACGGATCGCCGCCTCGGCAAGGACTTTGTCCTGCCCGTATTGGTCGACGGGGTTCACCGGCGTGTCCGGCGTGATCCGCTCCGGCTGACGGTAGGGGTTGCGAGATCCATACACCGCGGCGCTGGACGCCATGAGGAACAGCGGCGGGCGTGGGAGCGCGGCGCAGGCGTTCAACAGGTTCTCGGTGCCACCGACATTGACGCGGCGGGCCAGTCCGGGATTGCGGTAGGACGGCGGGGACACGATAGCGGCCAGGTGAACGACGGCCCCGGGCTCATGAGTGGCGATGAGAGCGTTGACGGCCTCGGCATCCAGCAGGTCGGTGTACGCGGGTATCAACGTCCCCGGGCGCGCGCCGGCCGCGAGTTCTTTTTCGACGGCGACCGTGTTGTCGTTGCGCAGATCCATCGCGACCACGGTTCGGCCGCGATCGAGCAGGATCTGCGTGCAACGCTTACCGACTTGCCCGAAGGCGCCGGTGACCAAAACGGTGTCGACGGTCATGGGCGCGTCACCGCTCCATCAGCCGTTCGGCGAGCTTGCCGATCGCCGTGCGGAGTCGAGGGGAGACGTAGATCGAGAAGAACGGCGTCACGATGTCCTCGCGGAGTCGAGTTAGCTTGGAGCTCTTGATAAGCCACTGGCCGGCGATGATCTCATAGGTTTCGTGGTAGTGGCCGTAGCCGACCAAGGTTACCCCGGGCCCGAATCGGACGACGTCCTGCAGCGCCCATATTCCGCGCGCGGTCGTGGCCGAGGTGAGCTCGATTTCGGGGGTGTGCACCTGGTGAGCCGTGGGCTGCGTCGGGCGGCCAAGGGCCCGGCGGGTGAACGCCACGAACTCGTCGGCGCCCGCGATCACCTTGCCGCCGGCTTCGGAGGTGTCGCTGACGAAGTCGTCGGCGAAGATCGTCCGCCACGCCGCCCAGTCCTTGGTGTCCAGGTAGCGGCAGTAGCGCGCTTTGAGCTGCTTGATGGACTCGATCGCCGGCAGCGTCTCGGCGAGCAGGCCCTGCGCGCGCTCTGTCATAGCCGCTCGATCCCTTCCGCAAGTGCCGACGCGTGACGTTTCACTGCCGAAGTGTAAACCCGTCAGCCCTTGAAGTAGACGATCTGATGGGTGGTCGCCAGCAGCCCGCCGTCGGCGGTCCACACGTGCGCGCTCTGGTCGAAATAACCGCGGGTGAAGCGGTTCGCCTGCGCGGTGGCCAGCACGAAGTCGTTGTGCAGGGCGTCGAGCTGGGACTGATCGGCGTGGAAATACGTCGTCAACGAGATGGTCCCGGACGGGACGAAGCCGCCGCGGCGCAGGAACACCCGCGGGTAGAAGATGTCGCACAGCGCGGCGAGCGCCGGGTAGTCGACCGGGCGTCCCGCGCCGTCGCGCACCCACAGGGTCGAGGTCGACGAGGGGCTGGCGTCCCCGCCTTTGCCGGGCATCGCGCCTTCGACGTAGCGCATGTCGTAGAGGCCGGTCCATCGGACGAGGCCCGGATCGACGGCGGGTAACTGTTCGGGTGGCGGCGCGCTCGGCGGGCGGCTCTCGGTGTCGGCCCAACTCTCTCGCCGGATCGCGAAGATCGCGGTCGCGGTCGTCTTGACCACGCCGTCCTGGCTCAGCTCGACGATCCAGTGCTGATTGGTGCGGTTGGTGCGCGGGGCCCGCAGCGCCAGGTCGAAGTCGCCGTCGGCGATGGGAGCCGCGTAGTTGACGGTCAGGGCCAGCGGTTCCCCGATGCGGTCGGGGTGTGTTTCGACCGCGCGCAGCATGGCGGCGGCCGTGATCCCGCCGAACGGCCCGACCATGTTTGCCCACTCCGGGTGCGTGCGGCCGCGCCGGAGGTCGGCCCCGATCCGGTCGAGCTGGAGGGCTTCGTCGAAGGGGTGCGTGTCGGTCATAGTGATCGACCGCAGATTACTTGCGCACAAAGCTGGTGCTGGATACGGGGTCGTGCCGGGTGGGCCGGGCGAGCACCATCCGTTGAGGTACGGTCCGGCAAGCGACAACCTCATCGAAAGGGGCCACGGTGGCGAACCCGAAGGACGGCGCCGCAGCCGCATCTCCCGCCGAGCTGATCGACGCCAGGATCAAGGATTTGGGGGATTGGCGCGGCGAAATGCTCGCTCGCATCAGGAAACTGATCAAGAAAGCCGACCCGCAAGTGGTCGAGGAGTGGAAGTGGCGGGGCGTTCCGGTCTGGTATCACGACGGGATGATCTGCACCGGCGAAACGTACAAGAACGTCGTCAAGATGACCTTCGCCAAGGGCGCGTCGCTGCCGGATCCCGCGGGTCTATTCAATTCCAGCCTCGACGGCAACACCAGACGCGCCATCGATTTCCACGAGGGTGACGAGCTCGACGAGAAGGCGTTGACGGCGCTCATTCGCGCCGCGGTGAAGCTGAACGGTTCGTAGGACGCCGACCTATACAGCCGTGTGACGGTTGCTGTACAGTCGCCCAGCACAAGGTCGACGCTCGAATGAGAGGCCATCCGGTGACGTCCGAATCGGTCGAGGAATTCCGGAGCCGGGCCCGGGCCTGGCTGGCCGCGAACATGCCCCGACTCGATCCGGCCAAGGCGGCACAGCTGGAGCGAGATGAGCTGCCATCGTGGCGCCGGGCCCGAGAACTGCAAAAGCTGCTGTGGGACGGCGGATTCGCCGGGATCTGTTTCCCGCGCGAGTATGGCGGGCTGGGGCTGAGCTACGAGTACAAGAAGGCGTTCGACGCCGAATCCCAGGCCTACGAGACTCCGCTGCTGCTCAACGTGCCGTCCTTCGCCATCTGCTGCGCAACGATTCTCGATATGGGCAGCGAGGAGCAGAAGCGTCAGCACATTTCGGCCGCCCTGCGCGGTGACGAGGTGCTGGTGCAGCTGCTGTCCGAGCCGAGCGGGGGATCCGACCTGGCGGGCGTCATCACCCGCGCCGAGCGCCGCAACGGCCGGTGGATCATCAACGGCGCCAAGACCTGGAGCACGTGGGCCTTCGCCGCCGACTACGGCCTGTGCCTGGCACGGACCAACTGGGAGGTTCCCAAACACGACGGGCTGACGATGTTCCTGGTGCCGCTGCAGCATCCCGGAGTCACCATCAACCGCATCCGGCAGGTCAACGGCTCCATCGAATTCTGCGAGGAGTTCTTCGACGACGTCGACGTGGGCGACGACGCTGTGGTCGGAGAACCGGGCAAAGGGTGGGACGTCGCGTCGCGCCAGCTGTACCACGAGCGGCGCACGATGGGTGATGGCTCGGAGTACACCAGTGGGCCGGGAATCGCCGAGGCCCACGACGTCTCCGTCGACCTGGTCTCCCTGCTCGAAAAGACGGCCCAGGCCGGCAATCTACGACTTCAGGAGATGATCGGCCGGGCCCTGGTGCACCGGGCCGTGCACGGCCAACTCAGCGAGCACGTCTTTCACGCCGTCGCCGGCGGATCCCTGCCGCCGGCCGCGGGATCGATCATCCGGCTCTACATGGCCGAGGTGCATGACGTCGAGACCGATACCGCCTTGGCCGTCGCCGGCTCGGCGGCCGTGGTCGACGACGCCGGGCTGCTCGATATCGGGACGCGCTATCTGGGCCGTCAGACCGCCAGCATCGGCGGCGGTACCACCGAGATGGCGCGCAACGTGATCGGCGAGCGGGTGCTGAACTTCCCGCGCGAGCGCGCCGACGACCGCGGTGTGCCGTTCAATCAGGTGCGGCGCGGCAAAAGCTAGGGAGGAGAACGGAATTGAGCGGCCAACTTCGTGACATCCGGGAGTTGATGGGTGATTCCGACGCCTACCGCGAGGAACTGTACCGGCGTTGGACGGGCCTGCTGAGCTACCGCTACATCGGTCGCAAACACTCGGCGATGAATTTGGGCGAGACCGATGACACCGTCGCCATTCGCCGCGACATGCGCAACGACGCCGGCGGAATCATGGTGGCGCCGTTGGCCATATCCTCCCCGGAGGGCTGCCAGACCGACATGGTCGCGGTTCCCAATCCGGTGATTGCGTCGGTACAGATCGTCGACCCCGGATACGACGTCACCAGGATCGAGATCGTCGGCTCGGGCATCGTGCACCAGGGCCGCACCATGGGTTACGGCCGCTGCACGATCGTCGACGCCGACAACCCCAGCCGGGTCATCGCCTTCAACGAGGGGCAGGGAGCGATCATCGGCATCCCGCCGGAAGGCCTGGACCGGATGGATGTTTCGGGCACCGAGCTGGTGGTCGAGGACTCACCCGATCTACCGCCGCTGTGGCAGGCCTTCGGCGCCAGCCGGCGCCAAGACGGCCACTGGATACTGCCCGAGCTCAGTACCGAACTCGCGTCGCCGGACGCCGCGCTGCACATCGGGCCCCAGCACGTCGTTCTCGAGACCGCGGCGATCGACCTCGCCGCGGAGGTGGCGGGAACGACAAAGCTGCAGGTGGTCAGCTGGCACGTGATGTTCATGTCCCGCGGCAAGGTGGGGCCCTTCCGGGTCGAGGGCACGGCACACCCCGGTGGATCCGGACGCGTCGGCGTGCGCATGCTGCTGCACGATGAGGGCAACGCCGACAAGGCGGTCACCTCCGCCGCGGCGGTTTTCGACATCGTCGGCTGAGCCGGGTTCGGCGCCCCTGGCCCCAGAGCTGGTTGCGAACGCCCGGGCGGATGGCGATAACCTTCCCGGAGACGCGAAGGAGCGTGTTGATCATGCAGGTTTCTATGTTCGGCCAACTGAGCGGATCGGGCGACCAATCGCCGATCGACGCGACGATCGCGAACCTCGCGATGCTGCGCGACGAGGGCTTCAAACGCGTGTGGATGAGCCAATTGCCTTATGAGCCAGACCTTCTCACCGTCGTGGCTATCGCGTTGCACGAGGTCGACACGATCGAGGTGGCCAGCGGTGTGGTGCCGATTCAGAATCTGCATCCGATGCTCATGGCGCAGCGCGCCCTCACGCTGAGCTTGGCCTCGGGTGGCCGGTTCACGCTCGGGCTCGGCATGACCCATCAGGCGGTCACCGAGGGGATGTGGGGCATCCCGTGGGACAAGCCGGTGCGCAGGCTGAACGAATACCTCGACGGCCTGTTGCCCCTGCTGGCCGGTGAACCCGCCGCCTCGGCCGGAGAAACGGTGACCACCCGCGGCGCGCTGATGATCTCGGGCGCACCCCGGCCCGACGTGTACATCGCGGCGCTGGGCCCGCAGCTGCTCAAGATCGCCGGGCGGCGCACGGCGGGCACCTGCACCTGGATGACGGGGCCCAGGACGTTGGCCGAGCATGTCGGCCCGACGCTGCGGCAGGCGGCCGCGGATGCGGGGCGCGAGGGGGAGGCGCGGGTCGCGGCGTCGCTACCCGTCAGCGTCACCGACGATGTCGACGCCGCCCGCAAGCAGGCGGCCGAACAGTTCGCCATCTACGGCCAGCTGCCGTCCTACCGCGCGATGCTCGACCGCGAGGGCTACGCGGGGCCGGAGGATGCCGCCATCATCGGCGACGAGGATACGGTCCGCGGCCGGCTCGACGAACTGCGTGCCGCGGGTGTCGACGAGTACGTCGCCGCGGCATTCGATCCGTCGCCGGAGGGCCGGGCACGCACGCGGGCGCTGCTGCGGGGGTACGACTCCTGACCCGACGGGCTCATCCGGCCTAGTTGTGGTGTGTCCGCGCCGTTTTGGCTATGGCCATACATAGCCTCCGGTACGTATGGTGCTTAGGCGAACCCACACGAGGAGGAGAAACGCAGTGGCAGAACGGTTGGCGGGAAAGGTCGCCCTGATCAGCGGCGGGGCCCGGGGGATGGGCGCATCGCACGTGCGGTCGCTGGTCTCCGAGGGAGCCAAGGTCGTCTTCGGGGACATCCTCGACGACGAGGGCAAGGCGGTCGCGTCCGAGGTCGGTGACTCCGCCCGCTACCTGCACCTCGACGTGACCAAGCCCGATGATTGGGATGCGGCGGTGGCCACCGCGCTGAGCGAGTTCGGCCGCCTCGATGTGCTGGTCAACAACGCCGGCATCATCAACATCGGCACCCTGGAGGATTACGCGCTCTCGGAGTGGCAGCGGATCCTCGACATCAATCTGACGGGCGTGTTCCTCGGCATCCGCGCCGTCGTGAAACCCATGAAGGAAGCGGGCCGCGGATCGATCATCAACATCTCCTCGATCGAAGGCATGGCCGGCACCATCGCCTGCCACGGTTACACCGCAACCAAATTCGCCGTGCGGGGCTTGACCAAGTCGGCGGCACTCGAGTTGGGTCCGAGCGGAATCCGGGTCAACTCAATCCACCCCGGACTCATCAAGACCCCGATGACCGATTGGGTTCCCGACGACATCTTCCAGACCGCGCTGGGCCGGGCGGCCCAGCCCGTCGAGGTCTCCAACCTCGTTGTCTATTTGGCCAGCGACGAGTCCAGCTACTCCACGGGCTCGGAGTTCGTCGTGGACGGCGGGACCACCGCCGGCCTGGGCCACAAGGACTTCTCCAACGTCGAGACCGACGCTCAGCCGGATTGGGTCACCTAGCGGCGGTAACCAATTCGGCGTCCTTGGCCGGCTTGGGCCAGGGCGATGGAACCGGGCGCTGGCGCACCCGTTGCGGCCACCAGAACCACTTGCCCAGCAGCGCGGCGATGGACGGTGTCATCAACGACCGCACGATCAAGGTGTCGAAGAGCAGACCCAGCCCGATCGTGGTGCCGACCTGGCCGATGACCGTCAGCTCGCTGACCGCCATGGTCATCATCGTGAAGGCGAACACCAGCCCCGCCGACGTCACCACCGAACCGGTGCCGCCCATCGACCGGATGATGCCGGTGTTCAGGCCGGCGTGAATCTCTTCCTTGAACCTCGCCACCAGCAGCAGGTTGTAGTCGGCGCCCACGGCCAGCAGGATGATTACCGACATCGCCAGCACCATCCAGTGCAGCTCGATGCCGACGAGGTGCTGCCAGATGAGCACTGAAAGCCCGAAGGACGCGCCGAGCGAGAGCAAGACGGTTCCCACGATGACCGCCGACGCCACCACCCCCCGTGTGATGAGCAACATGATGATGAAGATCAGGCACAGCGAAGCGATCCCGGCGATCAACAGGTCGTAGGTATTGCCGTCGCTGAGATCCTTATAGATCGACGCGGTGCCCGCGAGGTAGATCTTGGAGCCCTCCAGCGGAGTGCCCTTCAGTGCTTCGTAGGCTGCCTTCTTGATCGCCCCGATGTGCGAAATGCCTTCCGGTGACATCGGATCGCCGTCATGGCTGATGATGAACCGCACGGCGTGCCCGTCGGGGGAGATGAAGTTCTTCATGCCCTTCTTGAACTCTTTGTTATTGAAGGTCTCCGGGGGCAGGTAGAACGAGTCGTCGTTCTTCGAGGCGTCGAACGCCTTGCCCATGGCACTGGAGTTCTTCTGCGCCTCTTTCTGCTGGTCCTGTAGCCCCTTCTGGGTCGAATACATCGTCAGCATCGTCGTTTTCATCGCCCTCATGTTCTCGAGCATGGAAGGCATCAGCGCCACCATCTGAGGCATCAGGGTGTCGAGATGATCCATGATCGGCAGCAGGCTCTGGATGTCGTCGGTCATCGTGTCGATGCCGTCCAGGCCGTCGAAGACCGAGCGAAGCGACCAGCAGACGGGGATGTCATAGCAGTGCTTTTCCCAGTAGAGGTAGCTGCGGATCGGGCGGAAGAAGTCCTCGAAATCGGCCATGTGGTCGCGCAATTCATTGATGTCGATGGTCATGTCATGCATCTTTTTCACCATCACATGCATGTCGTTGGCCATCTGCGCGGTGATGCTCGACATCTTCTCCATGCTGTCGATGGTCGTCTGCATCATGTCGGCCTGGTGCAGCATGTCGGCCATCTGATCTTCTTGATACTTCTGGTTCATCTGCTGGCTGACGCCCTGCATGCTGATCTGGAAAGGAATCGATGTGTGCTCGATCGGCGTGCCCTGCGGACGGGTGATCGCCTGCACGCGCCCGATCCCCGGGACCCGGAAGATGGTCTTGGCGATCTTGTCGATCACCAGGAAATCCGCCGAGTTGCGCAGGTCGTGGTCACTTTCGATCATCAGCACCTCGGGATTCATCCGCGCCTGCGAGAAGTGCCTGTCCGCGGCCGCATAGCCCTCGTTGGCTGGCAGGTCCGTCGGTAAGTATTTGCGGTCGTTGTAGTTGGTGCGGTAGCCCGGCAGGGTCAGCAAGCCCACCAGCGCGACCCCGATCGTCAGCACCAGGATCGGACCGGGCCAGCGGACGACCAGCGCGCCGATCTTGCGCCATCCGCGAATCCGTTGCGTGCGTTTGGGTTCGAGGGTCTTGCCGAAACGCGTGGCCACCGCGATGACGGCCGCACCGAGCGTCAGGGCCGCTGCGACCACGACCACCATGCCGATGGCTAGCGGAATGCCCAGCGTCTGGAAATACGGCAGGTTGGTGAAGTGCAGGCAGAATGTAGCGCCGGCGATGGTCAAGCCAGACCCGAGCACCACGTGGGCGGTGCCCTTATACATGGTGTAATACGCCTCTTCGCGGGTCTCGCCGATGGCGCGGGCTTCCTGATAGCGGCCTATCAAGAAGATCGCGTAGTCGGTGGCGGCCGCGATCCCCAAGGTGACCAACAAGTTCGTGGCGAACGTGGAGAGCCCGATGAGCTTGAAATGGCCCAGGAACGCGACCATTCCGCGCGCGGCCGACAGCTCGAGCACCACCATCACCAGCGTGAGCAAAACGGTGACGACCGATCGATAGACCAACAGCAACATGCCGATGATCACGGTGAACGTGGCGGCCGTGATCAGCTGCATGCTGCGGTCGCCGGCCTCGTGCTGGTCCGCTGACAGTGCTGCAGGTCCCGTCACGTAGGCCTTCACCCCTTTGGGTGGGGGCACGCTCTTGACGATGTTTTGGACGGATTCCACCGACTCGTTGGCCAAGGCCTCGCCTTGGTTACCGGCGAGGTAGACCTGGACGTAGGCGGCCTTGCCGTCGTTGCTCTGCGCGCCCGCTCCGGTCAGTGGATCGCTCCACATATCCTGGACGTGTTCAACGTGTTTCGTGTCGGCGTCGAGCTTCTTGACGATCAAGTCGTAGTAGGCGTGCGCATCCGCCCCCAAGGGATTCTGGCCCTCGAGGACGATCATGACCGAGCTGTTTGACTTGTACTCGTTGAACACCGCGCCCATGCGCTTGGTCGCGACCACCGACTGCGCGTCGTCGGGGGCCATCGACACCGAGCGCATCTTGCCGACCTCCTCCAGCTGGGGGACGGAGACGTTGAGCACCGCGATGATCGCGATCCAGCCCAAGATGATCGGCACGGCGAGCGTCCGGATGAGCCGGGGGATCTTGTCTCGCACGGGTTCGTCGACGACGGGAATGGTGTCGGTACGGGCGTCGTTTAGCGTTGTGCTCATGCGGATTTCACCATGCAAAAGGTCAGGGCGTGCACGCCGTGGGTAAGGTTCTCGTCCTTGACTTCGTCATCGATGGTGATGCGGCAACCGAGGGAGTTGCCGTCGCTTTGCGCTGACAGGTTCGGAAAGACCGAGGGCGCGGTGGTGCTCAAGACCAGCGTCCATGGCAGCGGCGCGCCGTCGACGCGCCTGGGGTCGGCGGACAGGTCCAAGTAGTTCACGTTGGCCTGGCTGGCCGAGCCGAATACCTCGTACTTGACTACCTTGGGTTTGAACGGCTTCGAGTCATCGAGTCGCGGGCTGGTCATGATGCCCGTGTCGTGCGCGCCGAAGAACGACTTGACCCGAACGACGGCAAACCCGCCGACCAGCACGACCGCCACGATCAACAGCGGCAACCAGGCGTTGCGCACAAGTCTCGATATCTGCACCTAGGTGACCCTTCCCCGGCACGCGGTGGTGACGTGGATCAGCGTTTGCGCGACCGGAGGTCGTGGGCAGGTGAGTGCCCACAAGTCGCATTGCTCAACAACGAATTACGTCGATTGCTACGGTTCGCGCGCGCTGGAGCGTCAAACGCGGTGAATGCTGCCCACCCACACCGGTTGACGTCCCCGGCGTCGATACCCGGCTCGCCTTGTTGCTGAAGCCTCCCCGCGTACCGCCACCAGCGCATAGTACATGATGTGCATATCTTGCAGTGCATGCAACATTTGCTACTGGTGTTTCAAATCACTCCGTGAAGATGCTGTTCACCAGCGCGGCGGCCCGCTCAACATAGGGCATCGGCGTGTCGGCGGTTTCATTTGCCTCGCCGCTGGCCCACTTTTCGATACCGGACCGTACCGCGGTCAGCGCCAGCGCCGAAATCAGCGCAGCCATCTCGTCGTCGGGTTGCATCGCCTGGCGACGCACGATGATGTCGGTCAGCTGGTTTTGAAAACGCTCCAGGTCGGCGAGGAACGCCGCCAGCACGGCGGGGGAGGTCTTGGCGAGTTCGAGCATGTGGGCCGCGTGCTCGCGCCGCGGGGGCACGTCGCGCAGGTGGTGGGCGGCCAAGGTGATCAGCTCCGCCAGCACGACCGAGTAGGGGGCGGGGCCGGCGGCGACGAAATCTGCCACCAACTCCGGCGGTATGTCCGAGGGGCCATAGGCGAGGGCGGATTCTTTGTTGGGGAAGTAGTTGAAAAAGGTGCGGGTGGCGATTCCGGCTTCGGCGCAGATCTCGTCGACGGTGACCTTGTCGAATCCGCGTTCCAACGTGAGGCGCACCGCGGCGTCGCGGATGTCGGCGCTCGTCTGGCGACGACGGCGCTCTCGCAGCCCTACGGGATTGGCCATACTCATATAGTTGCACCTTGTGCACACTTTGCAGTCAAAAGGTGTCACGTCGGGGCCGGGTGGTCCGGTGCTTGGTGCCCGCAGCAAAGGTCGACTTATCAACCCTGCGGCCTGGGCCGAGACGTCACCCGGCACGTAAAACCCTGACCTGCAACATGATTCGATGAGCTGTTGCGGACGATGCGACCAAGCGATGGCGCTTATCCACTCGGCGTAAGCGCGCCCCGCAAATAATCGCATTGACTGTCGAAGAACCTCGTCGAGATGGGTGCCTTCTCGGCGAGTTGATCGAACGCATGAAACGCGCCCGGAACGATCTCCTCCTGCACCCGCACTCCCGCCTCGCGCAGGCGCCGCGCGTATTCCAGGCTCTCCTGATAGAAGAGGTCCAGCGTGCCCACACCGATCCAGGCGGGCGGCAGCCCGGACAGATCCTTGCGACGAGCCGGTGCGGCCTCTTCGGGATCGGCCCCGTTGAGGTACCACTTCCAGGCCAGTTGATTGTCGGATTCGGTCCACATGATGCGCCGGGCGCCGTCGCGTTTGGCGCCGGTGCGATCGTCGAGCATCGGGTAGACCAGCATCTGGAAGGCGACTCGGACATCATTGCGGTCGTGCGCCCGCTGAGCCACCGCGGCCGCAAAATGCCCACCGGCGCTGGCCCCTCCGATGGCGACGTGATCCGCGTCCACCCATGGCTGACGGGCCAGCCACAGCAGCGCCGCATAGCAATCTTCGACCGGGATCGGGTAGGGATGTTCCGGGGCCAGCCGGTGCTCCACCGCCGCGATCGCGAATCCGGTGCGCTGCGAGAGCTTACGCAGGTATTTATCGTCCTGGGCCGCGTGACCCATGATGGTGCCGCCGCCGTGGATCCACAGCAGCGCGGCCGCACGGTCGGGAAGGCCGGCCGGACGATGCAGACGAACGCTCACGTGCTGGTTGACCGCGGCGACGGGCACGGCGCGCAGGCGTCCCGCATTGCCCATCAGGTTCATGACGGCGCGCTGAACCTTCAGGCCGCGGTGCAGGGCGTAGCCGCGGGGCACGAACCGCGCCACCTTGCGAAGGCCGGGGTCCAGGACGTGAGGGGAGGTGAAGTCGTTGTCCAGGAGCCTGTTTGCCATCCAAAGCCCTCTGTTCCCTTGCGCCGGCAGACATCGCTGACCATACAGGAACGCGTGCGGTGTCCAGCAGCCGTTAATGCGAACCGTCTTGGTCATCGGTGAGCGCGCGCACCGCGCGGTCGAACATGGTCTGCTTTATCGCCCCCAGCGTGCCGGGGTCCTTGCCCTGCAGCGGTCGCAGCACGTCGAGGGCCGCGTCGGTGACCGCGCCGTCGGCGCAGCTGGCGTCGACGATGCCGAATTCCTCCGCATCGGGGCCACTGAAGCGTCGGCCGGTGGTCATCGAGGCGACCGCGGCGCGAGGAGTGAGTTTGGCCTGGATGAGCGCGGCCATGCCGGGGTTGAACGGGATGCGGATGTCGACCTCGGGAAAACAGAAGTATCCGCGGTCGGCGCGCATCACGCGAAAGTCATGCGCGATGGCCAGCATTGCGCCGGCGCCGAACGCGTGACCCACCACGGCGGCCGCGGTCGGCAGGGGCAGGGTGAGCATGCGTGCCAGCAGCCGGTGCACCCGGCCGATGTACCACTGTCCCTGGTCGGCGTGGGCGCTCAGCCAGTCCAGGTCCAGGCCGTTGGAGTAGAACTTTGCACCGGCCGTGGTGACCAGTGCCTGGGCGCCGTCTGCGACGGCCTGGTCGAGCGCTTGATCGATCTCGTCCAGAAATGTTGGCGAGAAACGGTTTTCGTCCTCGCCGAGGCGAACGATGGCGATTTTGTCGGCGTAGTCCAATGTCACGGGCATGTGTGTCTCCTTGAGTTGCGTTGATATCTCGGAAGTTCGGTCATGCGCGCCGGTGTCGCGGCGGAGAAGGCCCCACCGCGAGCACCGCGCGCACGGCTGCGTGTAGCTGCGCGCGGGTCGTGGTGCTCCCAAGCCGGTCGCGGCGCAACAGCAGCGCGGTGGGCAGATCGACGACGCAACTGGTTATCGTGTCCACCGCCGCCGCGTCCTTGCGGTCCCACACCGCGACGGCAAGGCGCACCAGCAACGCCACGAGCAGCTTGTCGAGCTGCCGCAGCTCACCGGCAACATCGTCGGGAACATCGTCGGCGAGCACATCCTCGCGGCGCACCCGCAACACGAGCGTCGACGAGCCGGGGTACTGCTCGGCGAACACCACCGCCGCTTCGGCGGCGGCCACCACGGCATCGATGGGGCCACCGGGGCCGTCACCGGCCATCGCTTGGTCGACGAGCGACGTCTGCACCGCCAAGAAGCGCCGACCCGCCCGCAGCCAAGCGTGGCCCATCAATCCGCCCCGAGACGTAAACGTATGGTACACAGCGCCATTGGACACACCCACCGCGTCACTGATGGCTCGGATGGTCACCGCGGTCGGGCCTGACCGCGCCACCAGCTCTTCGACGGCGTCGAGCACCCCGTCGGGATCATGGATGCGGGGGCGTGGCATTCGCCCACAATAACAGAGCGAGCGCTCTGTTACTCGCGCCGGGGCGCTCCCGGCCCCGGGTGCAGGCTACGTATCGGGCCGGGCCGGTTTGTCGGGCGCGGATCGGGTATCCACTGGCGTGGCCTCAACCATGACGAAGATCATCAGCGTTCTGGACCCCCGGACCGGCGACACCGCCACGCAGGTCCCCGTCACCGGGCCGGCCGAGTGCGATGAGGCAATTCGGCGCGCCGCCGACGCCGCCGACTCCTGGGCCCGCACTTCGCCCGCCGAACGGGCGGGGGCGATCGCGGCGGCGGCGGCCGATGTTCGCGACGCCGCTGATGAGCTGGCCGAACTCACCGAGCGGGAGACGGGAAAGTCGCGCGCCGACGCGCGTGGGGGCGTAGACGCCGGAGTCGACACCCTGTTGCAATACGCGCAGCTCGGGCCGTTGCACCGCGGGCGCAGTCTGCAGGGTGGATGGACGGCCACTGATCTCATGGTTCCGCAGCCTCGCGGAGTGGTGGCCGTGTTGACCCCATGGAACGATCCGATCGCAGTGGCCGCCGGCCTTCTCGGCGCGGCCCTGGTCACGGGAAACACGGTGGTGCACAAGCCAAGTGAGCGTTGCCCCCAGACAGGTAGGCGCTTCGCCGAGCTTCTGGCCGCGCGGCTACCCGAAGGCGTCTTGCAGATAGTCAATGGCGACGGCGCGGTCGGCGCCCACCTGGCCGCCGCCGAGCTGGTCGACGTGGTCGCGCACGTCGGCGGCAGTGTGACTGGGCGAAAGATTGCACGGGCATGTGCGCAACGCGGCGCCAAGGCGCTGCTGGAGAACGGCGGCAACGATGCGTTGATCGTCGACGCGGACGTGGATCCGGTGTGGGCGGCCAGCCAGGCCGCACTTGGCGCCTTCGCCAACGCGGGACAGATCTGCGTGTCCGTCGAGCGGATTTACGTCGTGCAACCCATCGCCGACGCGTTCGTCAACGCGTTGATCGACGAGGCCACCTCCTGGGCCGAGCGGATCGGGCCCTTGGTCGACGAACGTCACCGCGACCACGTCCATGCCCACGTCGAAGACGCTAGGCAACGCGGCGCACATGTGGTGGTCGGCGGTGAACCGGATCTCGAGCCGGGCTCGTTCTATCCGCCGACCGTGCTGACCGGCTGCACATCCGACATGGCGGTCATGCGCGAGGAGACGTTTGGTCCGATTGCGCCGGTGCGCGTCGTGACCGATTTCGGTGCCGCGTTGGCTGAGGCGGCCGATGATCGGTACGGACTGGCCGCCACCGTACTGACCGCCGACATGGCCCATGCGCAGGAGGCGTGGCGCGCCCTTCCGGTGGGCACCGTCAAGATCAACGCCGTGTTCGGCGGTGCCCCGGGCGGGGCCTCGGAACCGCGGCGCGCCAGCGGAACCGGATTCGGTTTCGGGCCTGAACTTCTCGACGAGATGACCGCCGTGAAGGTGGTGCATTGGTCGGCGCCGGGCAGCTGACCCGGCTCGTACGCGAAAGACGATCGCGCCGATTAGCGGCTCCCGAAATAATTCATTCGGACCTCACATCCGTCGGCTGTGCAACGTCTACTCAGTGACCGGTGAGTCGATACCTGGCCGAAGTGAGGACAGCATCCGGAGGCAAGCCATGAGTTTTCACGATCTTCATCGCCACGGCACACCTTTTGTGCTGCCGAACGCCTGGGACGTTCCGTCGGCATTGGCCTACCTGGCGGACGGCTTCACCGCTATCGGAACCACCAGTTTTGGGTTGTCTTCCACTCGCGGTCACGCCGACGGGGGGCGCGCCACCCGCGAGGCCAACGTCGCTCTGGCCGCCGAGCTGGCGTCGCTGGGCTGTTACGTCAGCGTCGACGTCGAAGACGGCTACAGCGATGACCCGGATGCCGTTGCCGACTACGTCGCCCGACTGCCGGTCGACGGACTCAACATCGAAGACAGCACCGAGGGACGGCTGATCAACCCCGCCCTCGCGGCCGCAAAAGTGGCGGCCATCAAACGCCGCAGCCCCGCGGTGTTCGTCAATGCCCGCGTCGACACGTACTGGCTAGGCCAACAGGCCAACACAGCAACCACCATCGAGCGGGCGCTTCTCTACGTCGAGGCCGGCGCCGACGGCATTTTCGTGCCGCTGGCCAACGACCGCGCCGAGCTTGCCGAAATCGTTCGTAATATCCCGCGTCCCATCAACACACTGCCGGTTCCCGCAATGACGCTCGGCGAGCTCGGCGAGCTCGGGGTGGCGCGTGTGTCCACCGGTTCGATGCCCTACAGTGCGGCGCTGTTTGCCGCCGCCACGGCGGCCCGAGCCGTCCGTGACGGAGGCGCCTTACCGCCGTCCACGCCCTACGCCGAGCTGCAGTCACGGCTGGTCGACTACGAGCGGCGTTCGGCGACAAGGTGATTGGTTCGCAATCTGAGGAGGTTGAGCGGATGCCGATACGGCACGCGGTGATCGACAGCGCGCTGGGTGAGCTGACACTCGTCGCCAGCGGCGACGCTCTGGCGGGCGTGTATTTCCGGCATCACTGGCATCCGCCCACCGCCGACACACTGGGTCTACGGGTCGAGGCGGCGGCTGATGAACTTCTAGCCAGCGCGGCCGACCAGCTGGGCGAATACCTGGTTGGCGAGCGCACGCAGTTCGATCTTCCGCTGGCGGTGGTGGGTGATGTCCGGCGGCAACGCGTGTGGGATCTGCTGTCGGGCGTCGCCTACGGGCAGACGAAAACCTACGGTGAGCTGGCCGCGGAGCTAGGTGATGGCACCACCGCGTACGAAGTCGGCCAGGTGGTCGGGCGCAACCCGCTCAGCATCGTGGTGCCGTGCCATCGGATCGTCGGGAAGGACGGATCCCTCACCGGCTATGCGGGCGGGCTGAAGCGCAAGCGGTTCCTGCTGGAGCTCGAAGAGCCGGAACCCGTGGTCGCCGGCAGGCTTTTCTAGCGCGATCGATAGATTGCGCTGCGCGACACCACAACCGGACGCAGACGGTACATGTTGCGGCGGTTAGCATCGACTGTCCGGACTCGATGTGGAGGGTGAGACCTTTGGCTGCGATACCCGTCATCGCGCTCACTGGTCACCTCGGAGCGGGCAAGACGACGCTGCTCAACCACCTGCTGCGCCACCGAGGCACGCGAATCGGAGTGGTGGTCAACGACTTCGGCGATATCAACATCGACGCCGGTCTGGTGGCCGGTCAGGTCGACGAGCCGGCCTCGATCGCCGGAGGCTGTATCTGCTGCTTACCCGACGGCGGCGGGCTCGATGAGGCACTGATCAAGCTCGCCGACCCCGCCCGGCGCCTCGATGCCATTGTCATCGAAGCCAGCGGCCTGGCCGACCCCGTGGCGATCGCGCGGCTCATCGGCTTCAGCGGGATACGCGGGGTCCGGCCGGGTGGGCTTGTCGACGTCGTCGATGCCGTGAATCACTTCGACACCGTCGACCGCGGCGCCCTGCCGCCGGTGCGCTACGGCGCGGCGTCGCTCATCGTGGTGAACAAGCTCGACCAGGTTCCGGAAGAAGAGCGGTCGACGGTGCTGCACCGCGTCACACAGCGGGCGGCACAACGCAATCCGCGCGTACCCGTCGTCGGCACCACGGGTGGCCAGATAGACCCGGAACTGCTGTTCGACGCCTCGGCCACGTCCGGTCAGGTCGGGCAACTCTCGTTTCTGGACCTGGCGGCCGATCGCGAGCACGAGCACGTGCACGTCCACGCCGATGCCGTCACGGTCAGCAGCTCCGGTTGCGTGGACCCGGATGCCCTGGTCGCTCTTCTCGAAGAGCCGCCGCCGCAGGTGTTCAGACTGAAAGGCGTCGTCGCGGTGCGGCACCGCACCGCCGTCCGGGAGTATGTCGTCAATCTGGTGGGGAGCGGAATCCACATCGCGAAGGCGCCGCGGGGAGCCATGGCCAATTGTCTGGTGGCCATCGGGATGCATCTCGACGTTCCCGCCGTCCGCGCCCGGCTCGACAACGCACTGCAGCCCGCGCCGGGGCCGGCGCCGGCGCAAGCCTTGCGGCGGTTGGAGCGGTACCGGCGACTCAGCGCCTGAGAAAGGTCCGGCAAGATACGGGTCGATGTCATCTTCGCTGGGCGACGTGCTCGCCACCTTGGAGCTCGAGAGGGTCGACCAGTGGCTCTTCGTCGGGCAGCAGTTGCCCGCGCCCGCCAACCACATTCTGGGTGGCCATATCTCCGCTCAGGCTTTGTTGGCCGCAAGCCACACCGCGCCGGGCCGGGCGCCGCACAGCGTCCACACGTACTTCCTGCGGCCCGGCGATTCGCGTCGGCCGGTGGACTTCGAGGTTGTCGATCTTCAAGAGGGCCGGACCTTTTCGGCGCGCCGGGTGACGGCGCGCCAGGACGGCAAGATTTTGATGGAAGCGATGTCATCGTTCAAGGTCACCGATTCCGCAAACGCGCAGGTCGTCTACCAACCGCCCATGCCGGCGGCTGCTGCCCCAGAATCCTTGCCGTGGGTTGCGCCGCATCTGGCGGAGTCCGACGAGAGCGCCCGAGGGCGGTGGGCGAGCCTGCGCTGGTTCGAGCGCCGCATCATCGACACCGAGGTCGCTCCGCCCGCACGCGCGCTGATGTGGTGGCGCCCCGACGGGCACGTTCCCGACGATCCGGTGTTGACCGCAAGCCTGGTGGCTTACCTGTCGGCGGTGACGTTGACGGAGCCGGCATATGCGGCGCGCGGTGGCGTCGGGGCGTCCGCTCAACGAGACCATTCGGTGTGGTTTCACGGCCCGGCGGCGTTGTCGGATTGGCTGCTCTACGACCGGTCCTCACCAAGTAGCGCTGGTTCCTTAGCGTTGGCCAGTGGGGCCATGTTCAACCGCAACGGCGCATTGGTATGCACCGTGAAGCAAGAGATGTATTTCCCGCCGCACACCGCCTGAGGCCGTCAATCGGCGCGTCGCCAAAAGCGCTGTCCTGCAAGTATATTCGTCACCGTGATGTATTGCCGGTGAAAGGCCGGGGAATGGGGAGTCGGGGCCCGCGGCCCGGATGGGGCGCCCGGTGCGATGGTCGTGCGCGACGCCAAGTGTGACGAAGCTCAACCAGTAACAGTGACGTGGGTCATAGCCCTGCCGACGTCAATCGGGTCATCCTGGCCGTTCGTTCGCAAATCTAACGGCTGGGAGCGTTATGGCCGACCTCAACTTCGCCTATGACCTGACCCTCGACGAGGCGCGCCGACGCAGCGCAGTGGTCGAGGCGATGACTGACGACTGGGACCCCATTGCCGTGCTCGCCCAGGAAGAAGAGGCCTACGAAATGTTGTACTCGAACCTGGACGACGAGGAGCAACGGGTCTACGACGAGTTGGTCCGCGCCGGCGTACTGCCCGAACGGACGGCCGCTCGTGCTGCCGATTGATCCGACCGCCGACCGTGCCCGCCGCGCATGGTTGCCCTGCCCGCGCTGCGATCACCGCGCGATTTGTGGCGATTGCCGAAGCAGCCGTAACTGCGATACGCACTGGCAGTATCTGCTGAGCAACAGGGGCACGCTGGTGCACTTGCAGTGCTCGGATTGCGGTCACCTTTGGTCAACCGACACGCATCGCCGCACGCGCCCCACGCGGTAGCGGACCCTGGCCCTGAATGCGTAGGGCCAATGACGCTGCTGATGCAGATTATTCGTCACAGTGACGTATTCGCCAGGGTTGACAGTGGGGAGGGGAGCGGGCTCACCACAAGCTCGACCGCACCAACAGCACCGGGGTTGGCTTCAAATGGCGCGAAGGCCGTCATACTGACAAGCGTGACGACAAGCAAAGCGCGGGACACATCACCGAAGCAGGTGTGGCTAACGCCGAAACAGCAGCGCGCCTGGATCACCTACATGCGCGTGCAGCTGCGAATGAACTACGAGATGAACCGCCAGTTGCAGGCCGAATCCGGATTGTCGCTGGCCGACTACGACGTGCTGGTCGCACTCAGCGGTCACCGCGGCGACGGCATGCGTGTCAGCGATCTGGCGGCGCACATCGGCTGGGAGCGCAGCAGGCTGTCACATCAGTTGCGGCGCATGGAGGAACGCGGCCTGACCGAAAGGCGGCCAAGCGTTGGTGATGGCCGGACCACCAATGTCGCTCTCACCCCGCGTGGGCGGCAGGCCATCGATGAAGCCGCTCCCGGTCACGTCGACCTGGTTCGCAGGCTGTTCTTCGATCCCTTGCCGGAGAACCTGCTCGCACCCTTCACCGCTGCCCTGGAGCATATTCATGTCAACCTCAATCACAACAGCTCGCTACCGCCCGCGCTCGGCTAGAATTAGGTGAAACATCATCTAATTGAGAGGGTCGCCACGTGAGCGATGTCATCAGCCATCTGATGGGAACCAACCTGCTAGCCGTATTCGACGAACGTGACGCGCAGCGCCGCGCCGAGGCGATCGCCAAGACGTATGCGGACGATGTGCAGTGGATCGACGACGAAGGTACCGCGTCCGGTCATGACGAATTGAACGCCAAAGCCGCTGCGCTGCAGGCCAAACTCCCCGGCCTCCATTTCGTGAAGGCGGGTCCGGTCCGCCAGACCCATGGACTGGGGTTTCTGGCGTGGGAAGTACGCACCCCGGACGACCGCACTGTCGCATCGGGCTTCGATGTGGCCGAGATATCCAATGAACGGATCGTTCGGTTGTGGACGGTGTTGAACACGCCGGAATAGGTGATAAATCACCTACGTTGTATTGCGGCGACGCACACCCGCTAAAGAACGGAGTCCGATCATGGGACAGCTCGACGGCAAGACGGCACTGGTCACCGGTGGAACCTCGGGGATCGGCCTAGCTACGGCGCAGCGGTTCGTCGACGAAGGCGCATACGTCTTCATTACCGGTCGCGACCACGCCCGCCTCGACGAAGCAGCCGCCTCGATCGGCGCCCATGGGGTGCAGAGCGATATCAGCAAGCCGGGCGATCTGGATGTCTTGGCCGCCGAAATCTCCGCGCATGGGAAAGGGCTTGACGTGGTCTTCGCCAACGCGGGCGGTGGCGACTTTGCGGCCCTCGCCGATGTGACACCGGAACACTATCGGAACAACTTCGACCGCAACGTCGCCGGCACGGTGTTCACCGTCCAGAAGACGCTGCCGCTGCTCAATGAAGGCGCGTCGATCATCCTCGCCGGATCCACCGCGGCCTCCGAAGGCGTCCCGGCGTTTGGCCTCTACGCGGCTTCAAAGGCGGCCATCCGGTCCCTTGGCCGCACCTGGGCCGCGGAACTCGTCGACCGCAAGATTCGGGTGAACACCGTCGTTCCCGGCCCGATCGAAACTCCCGGACTCGCCGGGCTGGCACCTGGGGACCAGAAGCAGGATCTGCTCGACGGCATGGCCGATCAGGTGCCGATGAAGCGGTTAGGACGCCCGGAGGAGATTGCCGCCGCCGTGCTTTTCCTGGCGTCTGATCAGAGCAGCTTCATGACCGGCGCGGAGCTGGCTGTCGACGGTGGGCAGATCCAGCTCTGACTTCGACGCCGCGAGAACGTCCCGGCTTGCGATGCGGATGGATTGCCGAATAGTTCTGCGGGACATGGATATTCGTCACAGTGACGAATTCGCCGGCAGGCACGTGGGGAGGGGATGGGGAGAGCCGCGGTTCGGTGCGGGCGTTCATCGCTTCGTAGCCCACCCGTGCGGTATTGGCTTGTCCGCCACTGGTGATTGGATCGGGAAGGCACCCCGAGTTGCCGCCGGGCCGCCGGCCAACGCGTGAGACCTTCGAAGCGCCTTGCGGGACATGAGTATTCGTCACAGTGACGAATTGATGTATGCGGCAGGAAGGCGGGAGGGGCGAGCGAACACCCATTGCGCGCCGCAACCTGCCCACTTGGCGGTCGTCGCTCGAATGGACCGTCCGCCATCGATTCGCGGCGCCCGGACTCAGCGCCCGCCGATAACGCTTATCGCCGCGGCGGCGGGCGAGGCTGCGCTGAGGTGCGGTCGAAGGCCCAAAACGGGTGGTCATCGCCGTGGTCGGCGTGAGCTCGCGATTGGCTTTTGCCGATAAGCGACATTATGTCAACTAAAGTACGCCGTTTTCATCAGATGAATCACCGGCTGGTGCTTGCCCCTTGCGCCCTTGCGCTGCAGCGCAGCACCCGCCCAAGACACGGTCTACGTCGAGGAGCGGATTACCCTTCAGCCGCCGCCACCTACCCTGGTCGAGGATCGAACCCTAAGATGAACCCACCGATTGGTCCTGGGGCTTAGTCTGCTGCAATTGAGGAATAGGCACAGATCGAATATGGCGAGTTACCGGTAACTACGCCACGCTCATCCGATGAATCAGTCCTGCCCCGACCGCACGTCGCCTACCCCAGGCTTAGTCGCTCGGTATCGTCGCGGCGGACAAATGGCGGCTTACCGGTACGCCACCGCGGCCGGTCGCGACCTGCTCGCCGTCGACGAAGGGTACGCGGATCTGAGCAACTCGACCGCGGCCGATGACGCCACCGCCGATCAACTCAATCCGCTTGGTGCCTAGCGGAGAAGGTCGGTCCAAAATGCCACGATGTCGTCGAGTCCACCCATCAGCTGCTGAACAGTTGGGTCACCTTTGTCAATAGCTCCGCGACGCCATACGCGAAAGGGAGGCCGACCCATAGCCACGCCCACGCGACGAGGACGGGATGGATGCGCCGGTCGGTTTTCAATTTGGTCATGATTGTTTCTCGGGTTGCCCTTGAGTGAACGTCGTGGGCTCGAGTAAGGCGTTCTCGGGCAAGACAAGCTCGTGGTGTTTGCCAGCCACGGGCCTGACAAATTCGTTGCAGGCGACGCCGACAAGTAGCAGTGCAATCATCACCGCGAACGACACGATGTAAAGATCCGGGCCGTGTTTTCCAATGGTCTTCTGCGAGTCGGCGATCGCGTTGACGATCAGTGGTCCCAGCACGCCAGCAACCGACCACGCGGTGAGCAGTCTGCCGTGGATGGCACCAACCTCATAGGTGCCGAACAGATCGCGCAGGTAGGCCGGCATCGTGGAGAACCCCGCGCCGTAGAACGACAGAATCAGCAGCGTGCAGACGAGGAAGGTGACCTTGTTGGAGTTGGTCGTCAACTCCATGGCCAGGTACAACAGAGCGCCACCGCCGAGATAGATCCTGTACATGTTTTTGCGACCCAACAGATCTGACAACGACGACCAGCCGATCCGGCCTACCATATTGGCCAGCGACAGTAGTGCGACATAGCCGGCGGCCGCCGACGCCAGCGCAGCCGCTTTAGGGGCAGCAGTCGGGAAGAAGTCCTGATAGATCGGCGCAGCCTTCTCGAGGATGCCGATCCCAGCGGTCACGTTGAAGCAGAGCACCACCCACAGCAGCCAGAACTGGGGCGTTTTGATCGCGTTGGCAGCCGATATGTTGGGCGCGCTGATCAACATTCCGGTCTTGTGCGATTTGGGTTCCCAGCCATCTGGCGTCCACCCCGGAGCCGGTACCCGCACCAGCATCGAGCCCATCGACATGAAAAGTGCGTAGGTGCAGCCCATCACGAGGAAGGTTCTGGCAACACCGGCGGTGGTGCGGCCGAACTCGGCTCGGTCTACGCCTGGAGCGTCTTCAAGATTCCACTGGAGAAAACGCTGCATATCTCCGGTACCGCGAGCGCGATGCCGTTCACGGTCAGCATTGTGATGCTGGGCCTTTCGGCCGCAACGTTAGGTACGCGCGTCGACCACCGCGGTCCCCGCTGGGCGATGTTCATCGCCACCGCCTGCTTCTGCAGCGGGCTGGTGATCGCGGCACTCGGCGTGACGGCGCATCAATACTGGCTCGTGGTGTTCGGTTACGGAGTGGTTGGCGGCGTCGGGCTCGGCATCGGCTACATCTCGCCGGTGTCCACGCTGATCAAGTGGTTCCCAGATCGCCCGGGCATGGCGACCGGCCTGGCCATCATGGGCTTCGGCGGAGGAGCGCTGATCGCGTCGCCGTGGACAAGCACCTTGCTCGACGCCGATGGCCAGGTGGATGGAAAGAGCTGCCGGGGGAACCAGCCAGCGGTTCCACCCGGGCTTGGCAACGATCCGCGAACGGTCTAGCAAACCAACGGTTGTCACGAATCCCTCTTCTCGGGTCGCCGGGCAGGAGCTCCGTCCCGTCGCCACTATCGGATCTACGAAACCGTCGGGTCAATACTGCATCATCTATCGCCTAATAGACGGAATCAATTGAGACGGAAGCGGTTTAGGCCTTGCCCGAGATGCGGCATGCGGCGACCTGTGGTATGCCGTTGCCCACGTTACCGGTGACCTCCCGAGCGGGCGCCGCGTGCAAAAATTCGCTGACGACCGCGTCGAGCCCCTGTCCAGACCGACTACGAGGAGGCGAGCTCCCTTACGGCGGCCATGACCTCGGCTGGGTCGGTCCGGTGTGTGTAGTCAGCCACAGCGTCGGCGAACCGCACAATTCCGTCTCGGTCGATCACGAAACTTGCGGGAATGGGTAGTTCCCAGTCGGCGGTGCCATTGAATGCCGGCAACGGGTGCCCTAGCTTTCGGTAGGTGTCCTGAAGGAATTCAGGAAGTGCAAATATCAGGCCATACCTACGCGACACCGTGCCGCCGACATCGCTCAGGACTTGGTAGGTGAGAGCGTTGCGCTCGGCTGTCGTGAGCGAGTCGTCAGGGGTCTGCAGCGAGATCCCGACCAACGACGACCCCATCGCGCGAAGCCCGGGCAAGTGCTGCTCGTATGCCCGCAAGGTGAGGCTGCAGAACGGACACCACACACCGCGGTAAAAGATGACCACCACGGGCCCAGCGGTCAGCAAGTCATCCAACGACACCATGGTGCCGGTCTGGTTGACCAGTTCGAACTTCGGTGCGGTGTCTCCGACACTCGGCATCCCGGCCAGCGGCTCGGCGGCAGCGAGCTCGGCAGTCGCCTGGTCCATCTTCGCGGCGACCTCGGCGCCGACAGCCGAATCCCTAAGATCACGAAGCTTTTGCAGGACTGCGGGCAGCTCAAATGCGTCGGTTGGGAACAGCTCGTAAGGAACGCGGTAGTTCTTCTCGGTATCGATGTTGCTCATGTGGGGTGTTCCTGCATTGGTTCGGCCTCTCTCCATCCTCTCGCCTGGCAAGACGGCCAAGCTGAACATGGGGCTAGATGTAGAGTTGCGGCCTTCTTTTCATGTTTCACAACAAGAATAATTGCGCGGCATCGATGACTTGGTCGTCGGCGGCAAGGCTGTCTTCGCCGGCGGGTGAATGTGTGTAGTCAGATGACGCTCGAGGGTTAAAGGTTAGGGCCGACGCGGCGAAGCTATGTGAACCACGTCAGAGCGAATCGCCCTCGACAACGAACGCGACGAAGCGGCTCCGTGGCGTCGGCAGAATCTCGGATGGTTGCGGAATGTGCCCATATGCAACCGTTGAAAGCGCCTCACCTTTGTGTGCGTGCGGGTTGACCGGATTAGTGATCTCCGGTCGCTAACTCATTGTCAAGGCCGTGCCCACGGCGACGCTGATTACCACCATGAGGGACACCAAAATCACCGTCATCGACGCGCCCACGATCTCTTCTTCCGTGAGGCGCCAGCGCGGTTTGTCGACATGAACGGTGCCACGCAGGGGCGCAGATGCGTTCAGTGCTGCGACAGCCAAAAGAAGATCGTTCGCGTCGTCCGCATCCTCGATTGCCTCAAGCGCGGTGATTGCGGTCGTCATATGAACCCCCGGGATTTCGGTCGCCAATAGGCGTTATCTCGTATATCCACGGTAAGAGTGCGAGATTAAGATTGCGGCAACGCTCCTTAACGGTCGCAGCACAACCCGGAATCCGAGGCTCTACCCGAGCTGCGCGCGGCGCTCGGTAACGAGGGCACCCTAGGCGCCACCTCGACCAAATCACCGGTCCGCGACTGCTCGACATGCTGACCTGGCACTGACCCACTCCTCTCCCCTACTGGCGTCTCGACGTTCTGCCCGTCACGTCAGACCGCTAAAGCCCGAGCGGGGAGACGGCTGTCGGGATCCGGAGATCAGCCGCGGCTGCAAGCATTTGACATCGTCTGTAACAACTGCGCGCAATGAATCGCCGGCTCGCTGTGCACCAGATCGGCGCTGCTCTGCGCAGTTCGGCTAGTTCTGTGTCCGGCAGCCTACTCGCGTAAAAGATCCGGATCAGCGAAGTCGAATCGTGGCGGCAGATTTGCGGTCGACATTCGATTCCTAACTAAATTTCGGTAGCTTGTTCCGGTCGTCAGAGCTGCCAGGCAACTCGTCGGTAAGAGCTCCACGGTTGTGCGTTGAGCGGTCAACCAGCCCGGGCTGGTGCTGCGCGTTCTGACTGCGCCGCGTGGATCTTTCGAGCTGCCTTGACACCGGCCACGACGGCGGATTCTTGCGAGGGTAAGGCCATATAGTCGCCAGCGACTTGTACCGGTTCGTCGGCCGGATAGTTATCGAGGAATCGTTGCAGGGCCTTGTAGTAGCCCACCTCGGCCTCATTGGCGGCATATGTCCAGCGGGTGACGCGAGTGGTGACAAAGTGGTCACGAAGTTCAGGGAACATCCGCTCGATCAGCTCCCGCGCCGTCGTCGTCAAACGATCGTCACTCCAGGTCGACAAGTCGATAGCCGGGGTGTGAGGAAAGAACGCGGTGATGAGGCTGGTACCGGCGGGTGCGCGGTCGGGTGCTTTGACGTGATCGAGATACAACGAGCTGATCTCACGGGCAGTGGCCGCGGGCACCATCACGAGGAACGGTTGCTTCTCGGTGGGCCTGGAATAAGTCAGTTGCACCGAGGAGCAACCCGTGTCCTTCCCCTTTTTCAGCATGTCGGCCCCCGGTCCTTGCAGTGGTGGATACAAGTCAGCGGCGACACCGAACGGCGTGGCGATCACACACGCGTCTGCGCGTTCCTGGCGCTCGGTCCCCGAGCCGTTCTGGTACCGAACCTCCACTCCGCGGTCGGTGCGGCGCACAGCGCAGACGCGTGAGTTGAGTCGCACATCGAGTTCCGCGGCCACCTTGATGGGTAGTCGCTGCAGGCCTCCCGTGAGGGTCTGCATCTTTCCCGACGCAGTGACCGCGCCGGCAAGGAAGCCGACTACCGACGCATCGCCGGGTGTGCTGGTCACCATTGACCGTGTCACGCCCTCGAAGAACGCTTCGTTCAGCTCGCGTCCGAACACCCGGTCGACGTAGGTTTCGATCGATTCGGTGTCGTACTGGACACGGTTCCTCAGGTCGTAGGGGTTCATGCCGTACAGCGGTTTGATCAGCCGCAGTCCACGTGCCAGTAGCCGCAGTTTCGTTGTCGGGGATAGCAGTTTGGTTGAAAGAAATGACCTGAGCGGTTTATGCGTGTCGATGATGTGAAGGTTATTGCCTTCCGCCACAGCGATTTCCGGCGGGCAATCGACCAACTGGTCTGACAAGCCCACGTCGGCAACCAATTTCATGTATTCGCTGTAGCCGTCGGTGACGATGGTCGGACCGAGGTCGAACAGGAAGCCATTCTCGGACTCCGACCACACCCGTCCTCCGACACGGCCCAGCGATTCAAAAACCGTGACTTCCCAACCCAACCGGTGTAGCCGGTAGCCAGCGCTGAGGCCGGCTAGTCCGCCGCCGACAACAGCCGCACGCGTCATCTCCTTCTCCGTCCGTCTGTCGGATAACCTCGCTCGCCGGTGTCCATGTGCCCCGGTGATTCATGCTCCACGCACGTCCGAGGCCCAGAGTATTGAGTGACTGACGACAAGGCCAGCACTATCTCGGTCCAGTTCCATACACCCCCTAGTTTGGGACGATTTCGTTGACACCGTGCAAGACCTCTGCCTGACGCCCCACCGTGAATCCTTCTGCGGCTATTGCAGTTTCGGTTTGATGTCTTCGATGACCCATTGTGCGTAGTCGAGGTAGGCGTTGACGTCACTGACCGGTGGGACTGGGAGCCCGGTCATCGTCACGCCCAGTTCCGCGAACCAGCCGAGCTGGTCGATGATTTCCTGGGCGCTCATCCCGGGCCGCTGGGTGGGATCGTCGATGACGACGTGGCCTTCGCCGACGCGCGAGGTGCCAAGGCCGTAGACCACTTCGAAGTCGCGGCCGTCGTAGGTGGGTTGGGATTTGATGAAGTCGAGTTTGGCGGGGATGTCCTCGGGTTTGGTCAGGAACGGCGACCAACCCGAGGCGAAACGCGCGGCGCGTTTGAGCACCGGCTCTGCATCGCCGCCGATCCAGACCGGCAGATGTGGCTTTTGCACCGGCTTCGGTTCGAACGCCACGTCTTTGAAGGAGACGTAGTGGCCGTCGAAGCTGGGCGCTTCGCTGGTCCACAGTTCGAGGATGGCGGCGAGGTATTCATCGGCTATCCGGCCACGTTCACCGAAGGGCACCCCGAGTATATCGAATTCTTCTGCGTCCCAACCGACTCCGAAGGTAACGGTGATGCGGCCATTGCTCATCCAGTCCGCGGTTGACAGCGCTTTGGCCATGACGACGGGATGCTGCAGCGGGAGGATGGTGACGAATGAATTGACCCGAATGCGTTGGGTGGCGCCGGCGATGAAGGCCTGGGCCACCGTGGAGTGAAAGTAGTGTGGCCCGGATAGCTCGACGTGTGATTTGGGGACGATGAAGTGTTCGGGAACGACGATCATGTCGTAGCCGAGTTCATCGACGCGTTTGGCCATGACGGTTTGATCAGCGCCGGTCACACCGAGTTCCCAGGGCTGCGTGAGCGCCTTGACGCGCACTGAGTTGGGCAGGGCGAGTGAGAATTTCATGGGACAGCCGGCCTTTCGTTGCGTCGGTGCGGTGCCGGCCAATCACAGCCGGTCAAGTCGGCCAACACTTCCCACAATCGGCGGGCCATCACCGGGTCGCACGCCTTCTCCCGCACTTTGGTCGCCTCGGGCTTTCCCCACTGGTTGAACCGAGGCGCCCGATAGGTTCCGGCGGGCAGGTCGGTGCTGACCGCTGCGATGTTGGCTCGTGCCGCGTTGGCCGGGATCGGCAGGCGATTATCACGCTGTGACCGGTAGCGGCCAGCGCCGCAGCCGTCGCCCGGCCGACTCCGCTGTTGCCGCCGGTGACGATGATCTTCATCAGCGGCCACCAGGCACTTCATCCCCGCTCCTCCAGATGCGGCCGGTAGACTCCTGTACCGGCCCTCCTGCTAATTAGCGCTGCCGCGATGCGGAGATGCCTCATCCAAACGGAGGAGATTTGCGTTAGGCTTTGCGGACCAATCACAGGACGGGCATATGCAGCATCAGCGGTGGTACCGGGACGCCGAAGATGGCCACACTCGATGAGTTCTCGCGGATAGTTTCGGGGGTTTACTCCGCGGTCATCACTCCCGAACGCTGGGACGTGACCATGGCTGATGTCGGCCGCGCATTTGGGGGCGGTGTGAGCGCGGCGTTAGTGGTCAGCGACGGCGCCACACGCATCATCAAACACGCCGAGATTCCCGCCGACGCAGCCAAGAGCTATGCCGAGCACTTTGCCCGACTCGACCATGTGCTATCGGCGGTCCAGAGCGGCCCGGTGGGTGTTGTGCGCCCCGGCGCGGAACTGATGTGGCCCTATGAACGGTGCGAATTCGCAACGGATTGGGCCCGCCCCAACGGTTTCGAGGATGGAATGTTCGTCCGTCTTAGCGATTCTCCAAGCGCCACGAGTCTTGCCCTAGCGACGCCCAGACGGTCGGAACGGTTCGACACCGCGGAAAATGTGGCGTTAGCGCGGCATTTGGTGCCCCACTTCGAACAAGCCCTGCGGATGCAGCTGCACGTCTCCGACATCGCCCATCGCGGTGGCGACCTCGTCTGGGCCAGCGAGAATGCCAGACAGGCTATCGTCATCCTTGCGCCCGGAAGCAGGCCCATCTATACCAACCCTGCGGCCGAGCGCGTGCTGCGCTCAGACGACGGACTGCGGATCCGCAAGGGACGCCTGGAAGCCGCAACACGACGAGCCGACGCGATGCTGCAAGAAGGCATCGCGGCTGCACTCGATTCCCACACCCAAGACATCTGGGGCGGGTCATTCGTTTGCGCCAGGCCTTCCGGGCGGCGACCTTACATCGTTCACGTACTACCGATCGACCAGCGGACCGTTAGCTCCCCGCGGTACGGGCGAGTGATCGTCGTGATCATCGACCCCGAACGAGAAACCGAACCTCCCGCGATGCTTTTACGGCGCTTGTATGGTCTGACAAAGAGCGAAGCCAAAATTGCGCTGATGGTGACACGAGCCGAAGGCTTGAACCCGATCGCCGAGGAGTTGTCGGTGTCCGTAACGACGGTCAAGACCCACCTTCGACACGTCTTCGAGAAGACCGGCACACACCGCCAAGCTGAACTCGTCCGGCTTGTGCTTTCCCTTGCCCCCTTGTATGGGTGAAGTGGCCGGGCCGTGTCCCTAGCGCGTAACCAGCAACCCCCGGGGAATACGGCGCAATCGGGTATGGCGGGGTTACCAGCAACCACCGCATATTGCGCCAGCTGAATCATCGCCCGTCGCCCCCGCCGACCACCGCTCCTGCCAACGGAATGTTGACCGGCGAGTTACTGGTGCTGCGGCACGCCTGAAAGCAACCCCGACGTTTCTGGCGAACCGGCGCGGGTAGTACAGCCATACGTTTGAACAACAGGGAGAAGCCGTGAGCACCACTACCGCCTCAATCGATGTCAACCAGCCGATCGGCACCGTCTACAACCAATGGACCCAGTTCGAGTCCTTCCCGGAGTTCATGGAAGGCGTCGAGCAGGTTCAGCAAACCGACGCCACCCATACACATTGGCGCATCAAGGTGGGACCGATCTCGCGCGAGTTCGACGCCACCATCACCGAGCAGCACCCCGAGGAGCGGGTGGCGTGGAAGTCTGACAGCGGTCCCGAGCACGCGGGCGTCGTCACCTTCCATCGCCTGGACGACGACAAGACGCGTGTGACCACTCAGATGGACGTCGATCCCGAGGGTTTCCTCGAGAACGCCGCCGACAAACTCGGCATCCTCAAGGCCCGGGTCCACGGTGATTTGGAGCGCTTCAAGAAGTTCATCGAAAGCCAACCGGGCGAGACGGGCGCGTGGCGAGGTGACGTCTCGCGCCCCGATGCCTGACCGCCGTGACATCGCCGATGTCTGACCGCGGCGCGCGATGCGGGCGGTCGCGCTGAGCGCCGAGTCACTGTTGGCGCGTGCGGCGCAGGAAACCGGTGCGGGCGGCGGCGTTTCGCTGATGCACGGGGCGCTCCCCCTTGCCGTCGAAGTCATGACCGTTGCGGCGCTGGCCTACTCCATCGCCTGGCGGGCGCGGCGCTGGTGGAGCCGGCGGGTCCCGCTGGTCGCGGCGGTCGGCGCTGCCACCGGCGCCGCGACGCACTGGTACTACAGCACCCTCGGGCTGGCCAGCGAACCGCCGCCATGGCAAATGTGGCTGTGGACCACGTTGGCGGGCTCGGCCGTCGCGGTCGCAGTCGCCAGCTGGCGCCGCGCCGGGTGGTGGCGACGCAATGTGTGCGTGTTCGCGGCATCGTTCTGCCTGTTGAGCGCGGGCCTGACCATCAACGCGTGGCTGGGATATTTTGCGACCGTCTCCGCCGCCTGGGGCCAGCTGACCAATGGACCGCTGCCGGACCAGACCGACTTGCGCGCCGCCTACACCGCCAGGTCCAAAGGCGTTGCGCCGCAACGGGGCGCGGTGGTGCCCGTGGACACCGGTACGACCGCGTCGGGTTTTCGGCATCGCGGCGAGTGGGT
>NZ_LZKV01000066.1:0-666 GCF_001672995.1 Mycobacterium sp. 1482292.6
GCCCGCACGGAACAACTTCGCGCAGCCGGTCAGGTACTTCATGTACCGGTCGTAGACCTCCTGGGACTGGATGGCGACCGCCTTGTCCTTGTTGGCCTCCAGGTTGGCCGCCCAGATGTTGAGGGTCCGCGCGTAATGCTGCTGCAGCAGCTGCACCCGCTCGATCGTGAAGCCCGCCGCCTCGCCGAATTTGAAAATGTCTTCCTGCGCCGGGAGTTGTCCACCCGGGAAAATTTCCTGGCCGATGAATCGAGCGAATCGGATATCGCTCATCGTGATGGAAACACCGCGCTCGTGCTGCTGTTTTTGCGTGTAGGTCAAGATGGTGTGCAACAGCATTCGGCCGTCGTCGGGAAGGATCTCGTAGGCGCGCTCGAAAAATGCGGGATAGCGCTCCATCTTGAAAGCTTCGAAGGCGCCAATCGTGACGATCCGGTCGACCTTGTCCTCGAACTCTTCCCAGCCCTGCAACCGCACCTCGATGTTGCGGCTGGTCGGCAATCCGGCCAGCTTGTTCTTGCTGTACTCAAATTGATTGCGGCTCAGCGTGATCCCGATGACGTTGACGTCGTACTTCTCGACGGCCCGCTTCAGCGCGCCACCCCAGCCGCAACCGATGTCCAGCAGCGTCATCCCGGGTTCGAGGTTCAGCTTTCCCAGCGCCAC
>NZ_LZKV01000067.1:0-9230 GCF_001672995.1 Mycobacterium sp. 1482292.6
CCCCGTCGCCGCCCCGCCGGTGACCGGCCCCCACGTCTCCTCGCGCCGGATGCGCAGGTCACCGCTGTGCAACTGGGTGACCATGCCCGGCAGCTTGTCGCTGCGGATCACCTGCAGCGTGACGACCTCGACGGTGTCCTCGTCCCCGGACTCCCCGCCGACCCGCATCGACTCCAGCGTGGCGAGGTCGACACCGGACCCGGCCAGCCTGGCCCGCCAGTACTCCTCGTCGGTGAAGGCGCGATGAACCTCGTCAACACTGCCGTCGTAATCGGCCGACAAGTCGAATGAACGCGGCATAGCAGGTCAGGCTACCGTTACGGGCCATGAAATCCAGCGGTGCCGGTGCGGAGTTCGCCGGCGCGGCGGTGGCCGACGCGGTGCCACTGGCGCCACTGACCACCCTGCGGGTCGGACCGACCGCGCGCCGCCTGATCACCTGCACCACCAGCGAGCAGGTGGTCGCCACGTTGCGGCAGCTGGACGCCGAAACCGCTGGCGGGCAACGCGACCCGGTGCTGGTCTTCGCCGGCGGCTCCAACCTGGTGATCTGCGACGGCCTGACCGACCTGACCGCGGTGCGGCTGGCCAATGACGGCATCACCGTCGAGGGCAACCTGGTCCGTGCGCAGGCGGGCGCGGCGTGGGACGACGTCGTGCTCACCGCGATCGAGCACGGCCTCGGCGGGCTGGAATGCCTGTCCGGCATCCCCGGCTCGGCCGGGGCCACCCCGGTTCAGAACGTCGGCGCCTACGGCGCCGAGGTCTCCGACACCATCACCCGCGTGCGGGTGCTCGATCGCGCGAGCGGGCAGGTGCGCTGGGTGCCGGGTGACGAACTGGGCTTCGGCTACCGCACCAGTGTGTTCAAACGCGCCGGCAGTGGACTCGAAATGCCTTCCGTCGTACTGGAAGTGGAGTTCGCGCTGGACGCGTCCGGGCGCAGCGCGCCGCTGCGCTACGGCGAGCTGGCCGCCGAGTTGAACGTGGCCGGCGGCGAGCGCGCCGACCCGCGGGCCGTCCGCGACGCGGTGCTGTCGCTGCGGGCGCGCAAGGGCATGGTGCTCGACGCGGCCGACCACGACACCTGGAGCGTGGGCTCCTTCTTCACCAACCCGGTGATCGCCCCGGACGCCTACGAGCGGTTGGCCGCCGCCGTCGACGGGCCGGTGCCGAACTACCCCGCGCCCGACGGCGTCAAGCTGGCCGCCGGCTGGCTGGTGGAGCGGGCCGGATTCGGCAAGGGCTACCCGGATCCGGGGCCGGACGGCCTCGAACAGCCCTGCCGGCTATCCACCAAGCACGCGCTGGCGCTGACCAACCGCGGCGGCGCCAGCTCACAGGACGTGATAGAGCTTGCTAGAACGATCCGCGACGGCGTCCAGGCTGTGTTTGGCATCACATTGGTCCCCGAGCCCGTCCTGCTCGGCTGCAGGCTGTAGCCGCAAATTTCGCCGACGCGTGCCCGGGCCCGTTTTGTCGTGGCCGGGCTGGCCGATTTTCCCCGGTATCTTTGATTTTCGTGACCCCGTCCAGCGCCCCGCGGCCGTTCAACCGGCGTGCGGCTTTGGCGACCCTGGGACTGGGTGTGTTCGCCCCCAACGTGTTGGCCGCCTGCGGCGGCACGACGGCGAAACAGGCCGAGAAGAAGGAACAGCCGGCACCGCAGCTCAAGTACCAGCCCGCCAACGCGACCGAGAACGTGGTGCCGATCGCCCCGGTCAGCGTCGAGGTGAGCGACGGCTGGTTCCAGCACGTCGCGTTGTCCAATTCGTCGGGCAAGGCCGTCGCGGGCGCCTTCAATCAAGACCGCACCGTCTACACGACCTCCGAGCCGCTCGGCTACGACCAGACGTACACGTGGAGCGGCTCGGCCGTCGGGCACGACGGCAAGGCGATCCCGGTGGCCGGCAAGTTCACCACGGTGTCTCCCACCAAGAAGATCGGGGGCGCCTTCCAGCTCGCCGACGGCCAGACCGTGGGCGTCGCGGCGCCGATCATCATCCAGTTCGACGCGCCGATCACCGACAAGGCCGCCGTCGAAAAGGCGCTCACCGTCACCACGAACCCGCCCGTCGAGGGCAGCTGGGCCTGGCTGCCCGACGAGGCCGCCGGTGCGCGCGCGCACTGGCGGACCCGCGAGTACTACCCCGCGGGCACCACGGTCAACGTCGAGGCCAAGCTGTACGGTCTGCCGTTCGGCGACAGCGCCTACGGCGCCGAGGACATCTCGCTGAACATCCAGATCGGCCGGCGGCAGGTGGTCAAGGCCGAGGTTTCCTCGCACCGTATCCAGGTGATCCGCGACGAGGGCGTCATCATGGACTTCCCGTGCAGCTACGGCGAAGCCGACAAGGCGCGCAACGTCACCCGCAACGGCATCCACGTGGTCAGCGAGAAGTACGCCGACTTCTACATGTCCAACCCGGCGGCCGGCTACAGCCACGTGCACGAGCGCTGGGCGGTCCGGATCTCCAACAACGGCGAGTTCATCCATGCCAACCCGGCCAGCGCCGGCGCGCAGGGCAACACCAACGTCACCAACGGCTGCATCAACCTTTCGACGGGTGACGCCGAGCAATACTTCCAGTCGGCGATGTACGGCGACCCGGTCGAAGTCACCGGCAGCACGATCCAGCTGTCCTACTCCGACGGCGACATCTGGGACTGGGCCGTGGACTGGGACACCTGGGTGGCCATGTCGGCGCTGCCGCCGCCGACCGCGCGCCCGCCGTCAACCCAGATCCCGGTCACCGCGCCGGTCACGCCGTCCAACGCGCCGACCCTGTCCGGCACTCCGACCACGTCGACGTCACCGGCCGGCACCGCTACCCCTGGCGGTTAAAACGGGAGGTCGTCGCCTGATCGCGCGGCTTCATCACGATCAGGTCCAGATCGACGTGCGACGGCCGCGAGGCGACGAATCCGATCACCTCGGCCACATCCTCGGCCACCAGCGGGGTGATGCCGGTGTAGACGGCCTCCGCGCGTTGTTGGTCGCCGTCGAAGCGCACCAACGAGAATTCCGTCTCGACCGCGCCGGGCGCGATCTCGGTCAGCCGCACCGGCTTGCCCAATAGCTCGCCGCGCAGCGTGCGGTGCAGCGCTCCCTGGCCGTGTTTGGCCGCCGTGTATCCGGCGCCGCCGTCGTAAACCTCAAGTGCCGCAACGGAAGTGACGGTGATGATCAGCCCGTCGCCGGAGTCGATCAGCTTGGGCAACAGCGCGCGGGTGACCCGCAGCGTGCCGATGACGTTGGTCTCCCACATCCATCGCCAGTGCTCGAGGTCGGCGTCGGCGACCGGCGCCAGGCCCCGGGCGCCGCCGGCGTTGTTGACCAGAACGTCGACCCGGTCCACTTTGCTCGCCAATGTTTCCACCGCCGCCTCGTCTGTGACATCGGCCACAATCGCGGTACCGCCGATTTCACTGGCCAGGGCCTGAATCCGGTCGGATCGACGCGCCACCGCGACGACATGAAAGCCCTGCGCAGCCAGGATTCGGGCGGTTGCTGCACCGATCCCCGAGCTGGCCCCGGTGATTACTGCGACTCGTTCATTCCTGCCAGTTTTAACCATCGAAACAACCTTAATGAACGTGCTAGATTTTGCGTGTGCTCCTTAGCGCCCTGTCCAACACCACGACCACCGCGTGTCTTTGCGCGGCGGGTGCGTGTTGTTGCTGCGCACTTTGCCGCTCCTGACCCAGCCAGGTGTGGCCAAGACGGCCAGCAAAATTCGGACAAATAAGGACGCTCGTGCGCACGAATACCCTCACCCATACCCATCATTCGCCCAGCCGTGCCGTCGGGCACCTGCCGGGCCAAAAGGGCCACCGCTCGGTGCGCCGGCAGATCGTGCCGCCGGCGCTGAACATCCCCGACTCGGCGGCGGCCTCCGTCTTCCGGGCCGTCCGGCTGCGCGGCCCCGTCGGCCGCGACGTCATCGCCGGCGTCACCTCGCTGAGCATCGCCACGGTCAACCGTCAGGTCATCGCGCTCCTGGAAGCCGGCCTGCTCCGGGAACGCGCCGACCTCGCCGTCTCCGGCGCCATCGGCCGCCCGCGTGTGCCGGTGGAGGTCAACCACGAACCCTTCGTGACGCTGGGCATCCACATCGGTGCCCGGACCACCAGCATCGTGGCCACCGACCTGTTCGGCCGCACGCTCGACACGGTCGAAACCCCGACACCGCGTAACCCGGCCGGGCCCGCGCTGGCGACGCTGGCTGACAGCGCCCGCCGCTACCTGCGGCGCTGGCATCGCCGCCGGCCGCTGTGGGTGGGGGTCGCCATCGGTGGCACCGTCGACGGCGCCACCGGCCAGGTGGACCACCCCCGGCTGGGCTGGCGGCAGGCGCCGGTGGGGCAGGTGCTCGCCGACGCCCTGGGCCTGCCGGTATCGGTGGCCTCGCACGTCGACGCGATGGCCGGCGCCGAGCTGCTGCTGGGCATGCGGCGCTTCCTGCCGAGCTCGCCCACCAGCCTGTACGTCTACGCCCGTGAGACCGTGGGCTACGCGCTGGTGATCGGCGGGCGGGTGCACGTGCCGGCCAGCGGACCGGGCACCATCGCGACCTTGCCGGCGCAGTCCGATTTGCTCGGCGGCACCGGCCAGCTGGAGTCCACCGTCAGCGACGAGGCCGTGGTGGCCATCGCCCGCCAGCAGCGCATCCTGCCGTTCGCCCCGACCAACCGCGCCAGCGGCTCCGCCGCCGGCATCTCGGATCTGTTGCGGGTGGCCCGAGCCGGCAACCAGCAGGCCAAGGACCTGCTCGCCGAGCGGGGCCGCGTGCTCGGCGAGGCGGTGGCGTTGCTGCGCGACATGCTCAACCCCGACGAACTGGTGGTCGGCGGCCAGGCCTTCACCGAGTACCCGGAGGCAATGGAGCAGGTCGAGGCGGCGTTCCTGGAACGCTCCGTGCTCGGACCCCGCGACATCCGCCTCACCGCCTTCGGCAACCGGGTGCAGGAGGCCGGCGCGGGGACCGTCTCGCTGTCGGGGCTCTACGCCGACCCGCTGGGGGCGATGCGGCGCGCCGGGGCGCTCGATGCCCGGCTGCACGACGTGACTCGCGACGAGTCGTCCGCCTGACACGACGGGTGTGTCCAGCGCGCTTGGGCTGGCCGGCGAACCATCCTGTAAAGATGACAGGGTGCGCCACGATGACGTTTTCCGGCTGAACGAACCGCGCCGGGTCGCAGTGTTGGCGGTCCACACCTCACCACTGGCCCAGCCCGGCACCGGCGACGCCGGCGGGATGAACGTCTACGTGCTGCAAACCGCGTTGCACCTGGCGCGGCGAGGCATCGAGGTGGAGATCTTCACGCGGGCGACCGCCTCGGCCGACCCGCCGGTCGCGCGGGTGGCGCCCGGCGTGCTGGTGCGCAACGTGGTGGCGGGCCCCTTCGAGGGCCTGGACAAATACGACCTGCCCACCCAGCTGTGCGCGTTCGCGGCCGGGGTGTTGCGCGCCGAGGCGTCGCACGAGCCGGGCTATTACGACATCGTGCATTCGCACTACTGGCTGTCCGGTCAGGTCGGTTGGCTAGCCCGCGACCGCTGGGCGGTGCCGCTGGTGCACACCGCGCACACGCTGGCCGCGGTCAAGAACGCGGCGCTGGCCGAGGGGGATTCGCCCGAACCGCCGCTGCGCACGGTCGGCGAGCAACAGGTCGTCGACGAGGCGGACCGATTGATCGTCAACACCGATGACGAAGCCAGGCAACTGATCTCGATTCACCACGCCGACCCGGCCAGGATCGACGTCGTCCATCCCGGGGTAGATCTCGACGTGTTCCGCCCGGGCGATCGCCGGGCCGCCCGGACCGCGCTGGGGCTGCCGCTCGACGAAGACGTCGTGGCGTTCGTCGGCCGGATCCAGCCGCTGAAGGCGCCCGACATCGTGTTGCGCGCCGCCGCGAAACTGCCCGGGGTGCGCATCGTGGTGGCCGGCGGGCCCTCGGGTAGCGGTTTGGCCTCCCCGGACGGGTTGGTCCGGCTGGCCGACGAACTCGGCATCACCGAGCGCGTGACGTTCCTGCCCCCGCAGTCCCGCCCGAATTTGGCCACGTTGTTCCAGGCGGCCAATCTTGTTGCGGTGCCCAGTTATTCGGAGTCGTTCGGTCTGGTCGCCCTCGAGGCGCAGGCCTGTGGGACGCCTGTGGCCGCGGCCGCGGTCGGCGGGCTACCGGTGGCGGTGCGCGACGGCGTGACCGGCACGCTGGTGGCCGGCCACGACGTCGGGCGGTGGGCGGACGCGCTGGGCCGGCTGCTGCGTTTGCCTGCGCCGCACGCCGATGTGATGGGCCGGGCGGCCGCCGAGCACGCGGCCACGTTTTCCTGGGATCACACCACCGACGCGTTGTTGGCCAGCTACCGCCGCGCGATCCGCGAGTACACGACCGAGCGCCGCGGGGTGGGCGCATGAGCCCATCGGTAAGCCAGGTGATCGAGGATGCCCTGCAGGACAGTGGGTTGAACTACTCGAAACACGCTGGGGCGCATGGCGGTCTGCCCGGTCTGGTGGTGGAACTGCCCGGCGAGCGCAAGCTCAAGACCAACACCATCCTCAGCATCGGCGAGCATTCGGTGCGGGTGGAGGCCTTCGTGTGCCGCAAGCCCGACGAGAACCACGAAGGCGTCTACCGCTTCCTGCTCAAGCGCAACCGCCGCCTCTACGGCGTGGCCTACACGCTCGACAATGTCGGGGACATCTATCTGGTGGGGCGCATGTCGCTGGCTTCGGTGGACGCCGACGAGCTCGACCGGGTGCTCGGGCAGGTGCTCGAAGCGGTGGATTCGGACTTCAATACGTTGCTGGAGTTGGGGTTTCGCTCGTCGATCCAGAAGGAGTGGGAGTGGCGGGTGTCGCGCGGTGAGTCGCTGAAGAACCTGCAGGCGTTCGCCCATTTGATCGACGACGACGAAGACGACGATGCAGAGCGCGAAGCGCGATGGTGAGTAGTCGAGCATCGGGGCACGAAGACGACGATGCAGAGCGCGAAGCGCGATGGTGAGGAGTCGAGCATCGGGGCACGACCGCGACGAATAGGGCCGTGAGAGACTGACCGGCATGGGTGACACCGCCACGCTGGTACTGCTTCGCCACGGCGAAAGCGAATGGAATTCGCTGAACCTGTTCACCGGTTGGGTCGACGTCGGCCTCACCGACAAGGGTCGGACCGAGGCCGTGCGCAGCGGCGAGCTGCTGATCGAGAACAACCTGTTGCCCGACGTCCTCTACACGTCGCTGCTGCGCCGGGCCATCTCCACCGCGCATCTCGCGCTGGACGCGGCCGACCGGCTGTGGATCCCGGTGCGGCGCACCTGGCGGCTCAACGAACGCCATTACGGGGCGCTGCAGGGGCTGGACAAGGCCGAGACGAAGGCCCGCTACGGCGACGAGCAGTTCATGGCCTGGCGGCGCAGCTACGACACGCCGCCCCCGCCCATCGAGAAGGGCAGCACCTACAGCCAGGACACCGATCCCCGTTACGCCGACATCGGCGGCGGCCCGCTCACCGAGTGCCTGGCCGATGTGGTCGTGCGCTTCCTGCCCTATTTCACCGACGTCATCGTCCCGGATCTGCGCAGCGGCAAGACGGTGCTGATCGTGGCGCACGGCAACTCGCTGCGGGCCCTGGTCAAGCACCTCGATCGGGTGTCCGACGACGAGATCGCCGGGCTCAACATCCCGACCGGCATCCCGCTGCGCTACGACCTGGACGCTGACCTGCGGCCGGTGGTTGCCGGCGGCACCTATCTGGACCCGGAGGCGGCCGCCGCGGGCGCCGCCGCAGTGGCCAGCCAGGGGCACGGCTGAGCTGGGCCTGCCCGCGCCGATCCGCGAGATAAAGGCGATTTAGCCAAACATCGCGTGAACGGGAGCGGAACACCTGTTGCGCAAGGTGTGACTTGTCCGATTTTGGCCTCGTTGCGCTAGGGCAGCGTTCAGGAAGATTTGTAGGATTTGCTATGTGACTGTGTTCTCGGCGCTGTTGCTGGCCGGGGTTTTGTCCGCGCTGGCGCTGGCCGCGGGGGTGCTGGTCGGGACCCGGCTGTCACCGCGGACGGTGCAGCGCCGCCAGCGGGTCGGCACCGAGTGGACCGGGATCACCGTCGCGCAGATGCTGCAACGCATCGTGGCGCTGATGCCGCTGGGCGCGGCGGTGGTGGACGCCCACCGCGACGTCGTCTACCTCAATGAACGGGCCAAGGAGCTGGGCTTGGTGCGCGACCGTCAACTCGATGACCAGGCCTGGGAGGCGGCGCAGCAGGCCCTGACCGGCGTCGACGTCGAATTCGACCTGCAGCCGGCGAAACGGTCGGGTGGCCGGTCGGGGCTCTCGGTGCACGGGCAGGCGCGGTTGCTCAGCGAAGAAGACCGCCGGTTCGCCGTGGTCTTCGCCCACGATCAGTCCGACTACGCGCGGATGGAGGCCACCCGGCGCGACTTCGTGGCCAACGTCAGCCACGAGCTCAAGACCCCGGTGGGCGCCATGGCCCTGCTCGCCGAGGCCCTGCTGGCGTCGTCGGACGACTCCGAGACCGTGCGGCGGTTCGCCGAGAAGGTGCTCGTCGAGGCCAACCGGCTCGGCGACATGGTCGCCGAGCTGATCGAGCTGTCCCGGCTGCAGGGCGCCGAACGGCTGCCCAACGTCATCGAGGTCGACGTCGACGAGGTTGTCAGCGAAGCGATTTCGCGGCACAAGGTGGCGGCCGACAACGCCGACATCGAGGTCCGCACGGACGCGCCCAGCGGTTTGCGGGTGCTGGGTGACGAAACGCTGTTGGTCACCGCGTTGGCCAACCTGGTGTCCAACGCCATCGCCTATTCGCCGCCGGGTTCGCCGGTGTCGATCAGCCGCCGTCGCCGCGGGGAGAACATCGAGATCGCGGTGACCGACCGTGGCATCGGGATCGCCCTGGAAGATCAGGAACGGGTTTTCGAGCGGTTCTTCCGCGGGGATAAGGCCCGCTCACGGGCTACCGGCGGCAGCGGGCTGGGCCTAGCCATCGTCAAGCACGTCGCGGCCAACCACAACGGCAGCATCGGCGTGTGGAGTAAGCCGGGCACCGGATCGACGTTCACTCTTTCGATCCCGGCGGCCAGGGTGTCTCATCACGACGATGGTGAATCCGAGCAATCGCAGGGCCGCGACGTGCGGCCCAACCGCTCACAACGAGAGGAAGAACTAAGTCGATGACCCGCGCGTATGACGATGCAGAG
>NZ_LZKV01000068.1:0-3962 GCF_001672995.1 Mycobacterium sp. 1482292.6
CCTGCCGTCCCGCCAGCCCCAGCGGACCGATCGATCGGGCGGTCACCACCGTCGCGCGCTGATCGCCGCGGCGGAGCGGTTGCAGCCGGGCCGTGACGCGCTGGTCCTGTCCGGCCGCGATGTTGATCGGCTGGGTGCGCGGCTGCGCCTGGGCGCTGGGCGGCCAGGCGTCGCGGATCTGGCCGCGGAAGCTGCGCGGGCCGTCGTTGCGGATCAACAGCCCGCACTCGACCTGCTGGCCGAGCCGGGCGGAGCGATCCGGGGAACGGACGTAGCGCAACTTGGCGGGGCTGGCCGCCAACACGATGTCGACGACCACCAGAACCGTCAGCGCGATCAGCAGGGCCACGAAAGTCGTTGCCGGCCAGGGGGACAGCGCGATGGGCAGGACGCAGATCAGTGCGACCAACCCGGTGCGTCCGGTCAGGACCACTAGCGGGGCACCGGAACCGACGCCAGAATCCCGTCGAGCACACCGTCGGGCGTGGCCCCTTCGAGTTCGGCCTCGGGCCGCAGCATCACCCGGTGCCGCAGCGTCGGGCGGGCCATCGCCTTCACGTCGTCGGGAGTGACGTAGTTGCGGCCGGACAGCCAGGACCAGGACCGCGCGGTGGCCAGCAGGGCGGTGGCACCGCGGGGCGACACGCCCAGTTGCAGCGCGGGGGACGACCGGGTGGCCCCCACGATGTCGACGATGTAACCGAGCACCTCGTCGCCGACCAGCACGCGCTGGACGGCGTCGCGGCCGGCCGCCAGGTCGGCGGGCCCGGCCACCGGGCTGATCGCCGACAGGTCGCGCGGGTCGAAGCCGTGCGCGTGCCGGTGCAGGATGGCGATCTCGGCGTCCCGCGGCGGCAGCGTCACATTCAGTTTGAGTAAAAAGCGGTCCAGCTGGGCCTCGGGCAGCTGGTAGGTGCCCTCGTATTCGACCGGGTTCTGGGTCGCGGCCACGATGAACGGGTCGGGCAGCGGCTGCGGTTGGCCATCGACGCTGACCTGTCGCTCTTCCATCGCCTCGAGCAGCGCGGCCTGGGTCTTGGGTGGGGTCCGGTTGATCTCGTCGGCCAGCAGCAGGTTGGTGAACACCGGGCCGGGCCGGAACACGAACGCGGCGGTGCGCGCGTCGTACACCAGTGAACCCGTCACGTCGCCGGGCATCAGGTCCGGGGTGAACTGCACCCGCTTGAATTCGAGCTGCAGCGCCGCGGACAGCGCCCGGACCAGTAGCGTCTTCGCCACTCCCGGAACGCCTTCCAACAGCACGTGACCACGGCACAGCAGCGCGATCACCAGGCCGCTGACCACGCCCTCCTGTCCGACGACAGCCTTGGCGAGCTCGCCACGCAACGCCAGCAGTGCCTCGCGTGCCGATTCAGCGGTGGGGGACTGGGCGGTATCGGCTTGTGGAGCGGAAGGGGACTGTGTCACGGGTGTGCGACCTGCCTTTCGATTTCGTCGAGCGCACGGCCAAGTTGTAACAGGTCGTTGTCGGTCGTCGGGGGCGGACCGAACAGGTGGTAGGAGACGAACGCCGGATCGGATCCGATGCGCTGGGCCGCGGTGGTCACCACCGCATCGGGTGACGCGCCCGCGCCCAGGCCCAGCCGCGGCAGCAGCCGCGCGACCGTGGCGGCGCGCAAGGCGGTGGCCGCGCGGTCGCGTGCCCGTCGGGACCGGTACAGCCGCCCGCGACCCTCGACCGTCTCCGACGCGCGGACCACCACGGGCAGCTCCTCGGCCACCAGGGGCCCGGGGCGGCGGCCCTTCCACAGGGCGACCAGCAGCACTCCCAGCGCCAGTTGACCGACGATCCAGATGACATTGGGCGGGATCAGGTCGAAAAGCGATGCCTTGGCCGAGGATTCACCCTCGACCTGATGCGGCGCGTACCAGATGAGCCGGGGCCGGTCGCCGGCGAGGTTCATCGCCAGGGCCGCGTTGCCCGCTTGCAACAGGCCGCCGTTGGTCATGAAGTCGGTGTTGCCGACCGCTGTGATGGTGCGGCCGTCGTCGCGGAAGCGGATCAGCGCGCCGTCGTAGCAGCGGGTCATCGCGCGCCCGCCTTTGGGCTCGTAGGTGTTGCTGGGCCCGAACCGCACCGAGCCGGCCCGAACCGCCTCGCGCAGCGTGCAATTGGGGTCGAGGTCGAAACCGTTGGCGCCCGAGATCCGGATGTCCGGCAGCAGCGCCTCGCGGGTCCGTGTCGTCGGTTCCACCAGCAGCAGGTCCGAATGGACGCTGGCCAGCCGGTCCAGCAGCGTGTCGGTGAGGTATTGGCTCTGGGCCACCAGGATCAGCGCATCGGGGCGCGCCGCGTGTTCGACGTCGGCGATGTTGTTGGCCACCACGACGTCGACTCCGGCGTTGCGCAGCAATTCCACCAGTGCGTGGGCGCCGTCGGGTCCGGTTGCCCCCGGGTCCATGCGTGCGCCGGGCCGCGGCGCGGTCAAATAGGCATCGACGCCGGCGATGACCGCGAGCACCAGCAGCGTGACGAGCACCCACCGCCAGGTGCGCCAGCGCCGCGGCGTGGTTTCGGGAGTCACACCGGTGGTCGTCGCCATCAGCGCACCGCCGCCCACGACTCGGGGGCTTCCGCCCGGCCGGGTCCCAGCGGTCCGCCCTGCCAGCGGGACCGCAGGTGGTCGTCCAGCTCGGCGATCATCTGGTAGGCGGGCTGGGTGCCGGGTTGTTCACCGTACGTGACGTCGTTGAAAGCCGATGCCGCTTGCGTCAATTCGCCGGCCAGATGGGGCAGCGCGGCGCCGGCGTCGCGGGCCAGCTCGTTGGCCGTGCGGCCGGGGGCGGGTGTCAGCACCCGGGTCTCTTCGAGCTGGCGGGCGACGGCCCGCAGCCGGTGACGAATCGCCGCCGCCCAGTCGCCCTGCGCCGCATGATTCTCGGCCGTCGCGCGATGCTGGGCGGCGGTCAGTTGGGCGGCCTCGAACAACGAGTGATCGCCGCCGCGGCGGGTGCGCATGGTGCGGCGCAGAACGTAGACGCCGACGAGCACCGCGATGGCGAACAGGATGAAAAGCACTGTGGCGGTGAACCATCCGCCCGGAATCGTCGAGGTCTTCTGCAGCAGCCGGTAAATCAGGTCGTTGAGCCAGTCGACGAAGTGTTCTCGCGCGGAGCCCTTCGAATAGCTGGGTTTGTTGAGCTCGTCCTGTGCGGCGCGGTGTGCGGCATCGCGGTCGATGTCGATGGAAGGCATCCTGCGGCAATCCTTTCGGCCCTTACAGGGGCCGGGTCAGCCAGAGGTTGTCGGTGGAAGCGGCCGCGTATGGCCCCTGGGCGGCTCCGCTCTGCAACACCAGATCGAATGCTTCGGCGCGCATCCGGCGGTCGGTGTACAGCAGCACGATGACTCCCGCGTTGAACGGCGCGGTGATGATCTCACCGATCGCCGCCCCCACCGACAGGATCGCGGTGCTGACCAGGAACGCCGTGCTGGACGAGGTGACCTGGAAGAACTGGCCGACGAGGCTGAAGGGCACCGCTACGGCGTTGGCGACCACGGCTGCCACCAGGAACGTCAGCAGCCGGATGCCCAGCACCCGCCAGAAGCCGTGGCGAATCAGCTTGAAGGACCGGGTGATTGCGTCCATGACCGGCAGCCGCTCCAGCACGATCAGCACCGGGGCGAACAGCACCACCGTGTACAGGTACGCCAGGAACGCGAGGACGGCCAGCACCAACGGGATGCCCAACACCACGGCCGCCGCGGCGTTGCCGACCGCCGCCAGCACCCCGATGATCACCGCGACCAGCCCGGCGAGGGCCGCCACCACGACGGCTTCCAGCAGGGCCAGACCGAGCAGGGCCAGCAGCCGCCCGCGAATCTTGGCCCAGGTCTCGCCGATGGTGATCGGTGACCCGAACACCGCCCGCCCGACGATGACGGTGAGCATGCCCGACAGCAGCATGCCGCCCAGCCAGCCGACCAGGATGCCGCCACC
>NZ_LZKV01000069.1:0-116228 GCF_001672995.1 Mycobacterium sp. 1482292.6
CTCACCGAAAACAACAGGTGTGGCGTCCGAGCGCCCAGGCCGTCGAGATATTCCTCGGCCGCGATCGCACCGCGGCAGGCGACGGCCCAGCCGTCGGTGCCCGAACCGGCCAATACCGCGCCGACGGTGGTGGCCGTGCCGTCCGTGCCCGTCACCGGAATCGTCGACAGATCGGCAGTAGCCGCGGGCAACGCCGCGACCGGCCCGGTGCCGCGGTGCGATCGCGGCCGAGGAATATCTCGACGGCCTGGGCGCTCGGACGCCACACCTGTTGTTTTCGGTGAGCAAGTCGCTGGTGGGCGCGGTGGTGGGTGTGTTGCATGGGGCCGGTGTGATCGAGCTCGACGCGCCGGTGACGAAATACGTTCCCGCCCTTCATAATTGCGGCTATGCCGGTGCGACGGTGCGTCACTTGCTGGACATGAGGTCGGGTATCGCGTTCTCGGAGAACTACGACGACCCGGCCGCGCAGATACACCTTCTCGACCAGGCAATGGGGTGGGCACCCAGGAGAACTCCGGACGCTCCTGCCACGTTGCAGGAGTTCTTGCTGAGCTTGCGCCAGCAGCGCGCTCACGGCGGCCCGTTCGAATACCGTTCCTGTGAAACCGATGTGCTGGGCTGGATCTGCGAGGTCGCCGGCGCTCAACGGATGCCGGAGCTGATGTCGGAGTTGCTGTGGAGCCGCATCGGCGCACAATGCGACGCCACCATCGGCGTCGACGCCGACGGCACCGGGTTTTTCGACGGTGGCATCAGCGCCTGCCTCACCGACATGATCCGGTTCGGGTCGCTGTTCTTGCGCGACGGCGTCTCGCTGACCGGCCGGCAAGTGGTGCCGTCGGCGTGGATCGCCGACACCCTCGACGGCGGACCCGACTCGCGTCAGGCGTTCGCCGCCAGCCCCGACGACAACGAGATGCCCGGCGGCATGTACCGCAACCAGATGTGGTTCCCCTACCCGGGCAGCAATGTCGTGTTGTGCCAAGGCATGTGCGGTCAGATGATCTATGTCAACCGCGCCGCGGAGGTGGTCGCCGCCAAGTTATCCACGCAACTGAAGACTCATGAGCCGCACATGTCCGACGCCCTGCGCGCCTTCGACGCGGCGGCACGCGAATTGGCTGGACTCCCCGGCTAGTCGACCGCAGTCAGTCGGATATCTCGGCGAGCCGTTTGGCCGAACTCCGGATATTCTGCATGTCTGTCTTGCTTTGGAGCAGCGCACTTTTGGCGGCCTCGATCGCGCCATCAGGATCGGAAGGGAATCGAATGCCCTCACCCCGTTGGCCGGCCGCACTCGCCGTTTCCCTACTGGCCGCCGCGGCACTGCTCAGCACCGCCGGCGTCGCGGCCGCGACCCCCCAAGATGACGCGTACCTCGCGCAACTGCGTGCCGTCGGCCTGACTTGGCCGCCGAAAACGGACGAGGCCCTGATCGCCGAGGCGCACGACGTGTGTTACGACCTGACCTGGGGTTGGACGCCGCAACAGATCGCCGACGATCTGCACGCCCGGTTGGACACCAAGGGCGTGACGCTGCTGGACGTCGGGAGCCTGGTCAACGCCGCCCACTCGATCTATTGCCCCGGCAATGTGTGCGACGCCCCCAGCCTTTGCACCTGAGGACCCCCGCCGAGCGACGCAGTAACTGGCTGTAGCGTGACGGCCGTGAAGTCCTCCCGGATGTACTCCTCCGTCGCGCTCGCGGCTTCGGTCGCAGCAACCGCTCTGACGCTCGCCGGAGCGGGCACGGCCACCGCGGCCGGCTCATGTCCGACCGCGGCACCGCAAAACGGTGCAACGCCCGACTGGACGTTGAGCGGTACCACGGGCAGCGTCGCGGTCACCGGATCCACGGACACCACCGCTCCGCTGGTGAAGGTCACCACACCGTTCAGCGTGGGCCAGACCCAGGTGCACACGCTGCAGGCCGGAGACGGACCGGTCGTCTCCAACACCGCCCGCGTCTCCGTCTGCTACATGGGCGTCAACGGGCGTGACGGGTCCGTCTTCGACAGCAGCTACCAGCGCGGCGCCCCCGTCGACTTCCCGCTTACTGGCGTCGTGCCGGGCTTTCAGAAGGCCATCGCGGGACAGAAGGTCGGGTCGACGGTCGCCGTCGCGATGGTCCCCGCCGATGGCTACCCCGAGGGTCAGCCCAGCGCCGGCATCCAGCCCGGCGACTCGCTTGTCTTCGCGATCAAGATCCTCAGCGCCACCGGCTAGCTCGGGCCGCCAAATCCCCTGTGCGGCAGGTTAATCACCTAGCGGCGCGAACATGAGCGCGGGATCGATGCCGAGTTGTCCAGCGACGTGAGTGGTGTCCCAGTACTCACGCCAGTGCGTGATCGCGCCGTCGCGAACCTCGAAAAGCGCGGTGACGTGGAAGGTGACGGCCACGCCGTTCATGGCGTTCACGTCGACTCGTTCGACGACGACGGTGTCGTCGTCGGACACGATCGTGCGGATCTCGCTCCCCTCGATCATGCCCGTCGCCAGGGTGTTGTGCTTCTCGAGTTCCGCGCGCGCCGCGTCACGTCCCCGCACCACCGGTGACAGCGGCACGTGCAGCTGCCACACGAAGTCGTCGGCCATGAGTGCGGTCATCGCGTCGACGTCCATGCTCTTGCCGTAAGCGGCGTGTATGAAATCGACCACGATTCTTTCGTTGTCGTTTTTGGTCGCAACGCTTTTCGCCATCTCATTGTCCTTCAGGGGCGGTTACTGTTCGCTATTCGTCGAACTGTAGATGGCAGTCGCTCGAAAAGGCGGTGATATACGAATCGCTTAACGCGGCCTCAGGGCCGAAGCAGCGTGATGATGGTGACGTCGTCGTCGGTATGCCTCGACGCCATCGCGGTCCAGATCCGGGACGCCGTCGCATCGCCCGCCCGGCCGAGGGTCGCCGCCAAGAGATCGAGCCCGTCGTCGATCGACTCGCCGCGACGCTCCACGAGGCCGTCGGAGAACAGGACCAAGCCGTGTCCGGGTTCAACGCTGAACGTGCTGGGGGCATAGCTGACACCCTTGACGCCGATCGGTGGGGAGAGCTTGATGGGCGCCGAGACCGCCTCGCCGACAACGTTGCCGGTCAGGTCCGTCACATACGGCAGCAAGTGGCCGGCCGAGGCGGCCTCCACCCGGCCCGAATCGAGATCGACCCGCGCGGCGATGACCGTGGCGAATGCGCCGGGCAGCATGTGCAGGCAGAACTCGTTGAGCTGTTCGAGCGCCTCGGCCGGTGTGGCGCCGGTGAACAGCTGGGCGCGCAGCGCGTTGCGCAGCGCGGCCATGGTGCCGGCCGCGGCGATGCCGTGCCCGGCCACGTCGCCGATCAGCGCGATCAGCCGGCCGTCGCGAAGCTCGAACGCGTCGTACCAATCGCCGCCGACGTTGTCCCCCGCCGCCGGTTCGTAATGCGCGGACAGGCGCCAGTTGTCGAGGGCGGGGATGGATTCGGGTAGCAGGCTGCGCTGCAGCGTCTCCGCCAGGCGCAGCGCTCCGCGCGTGCGGCGATACAGCGACTCGACCAGCTGGAGTCGCAGGGATCCGGCGGAGTCGGTCTCGCTCAGCGACCAGGGTTCGCTGCGCCCATGCACGATCTCGCGCCATCGGTCGAACGATTTGCGCGGGCTGAGCCGATACTGGTCGCCCTCGCTGATCGCGATCGACTTGTTGTAGGGGTCGCCGCCCCAGTCCACCGAGCGCAGCACCTCTCGGCGGAACCAGATCGCGTATTGCCCGTCGGGCAGATTGAGCGCCAGCGCCCCGGCGGCCACCTGCGGATCCAGCTCGAGCTCCGGCAACGCCCGGGACAGGCACTCGCTGCTCGCGATCTCGTCGTCCACCTCGCGCGCCCAGGCGGCGACGGCGGACACGACTTCGGGCGGCGGAACCGAGCCGCGCATGCGGAAGTCGCCCCCGATGTGGATGACCACGCCGTCGGCGGGCACCAAATCGAGCAGGTCCGGCGCCCCGAGCAACGCCGCCGATAGCGGCTCGCCGTCGTCCAGCGTGGCGGCGGTGAGCTTGGCCAAGATGGCCTGCGAGGCCAGGCGCTTGTGCAGTTGTTCATCCTCGAACCGGTCGACGAGTCGCAGCGACAGAGTCGAGCCGAGGAACTCGGCCGCCGCCCGGGTGCCGAACGGCGGCAGGTGCGGTCCGGTGTAGTGGTGGCAGGCGATCAGCCCCCACAGCCGGCCCTGCCGCAGCAGCGAGATCGACATCGATGCGTGCACACCCATGTTCTGCAGATACTCGATATGGATGGGCGAAACGCTGCGCAGGGTGGCATACGTGAGGTCCAGCGGCGTACTGCTCACCGGGTCGATGCTCGGCACCAGCGGCGCCGGCGCGTAGTCGACGTCGGAAATCAGTCGGATCCAGTTCTTCTCGTACAGTGCGCGCGCCTGCGCCGGGATATCGGTCGAGGGGTAGTGCAGGCCCAGGAAGGAGTTGAGGTCGTCGCGCTTGGACTCGGCCACGACTTCGCCGTTGTACTCCTCGTCGTAGCGATACACCATGACCCGGTCGAAGCCGGTCAGGTCTCGGACGGCGCGCGCCGCGATGGCGTACAGCTCGGTCAGCGTGGCGGCCCGGTTCAATTCCTCGACCGCGCCGCGGACCGCCTGGTAGGTGTTCGGGAAGGAGAACGGCCGCTCGCCGTAAGCGATTTCGAGCTCAACCAACAACACGCCGCCCGGCTCGCGGTGCAGGATCGCGTCGAAGGCCCGCGACTCGCCGCCGACCTCGATGGTGAGCTCGAGCGGGTTGTTCTGGCGCAGACTGCCGAAAGTCTCCGCCGCGCGCTCGATGCGGGTGGCTTGTTCGGAACCGAGCAGCGCGGACAGGTGCCGGCCGAGCACGGCTTCGACGGGACGGTCGAGCAGATCGGCGACGTTGGCGCTGACCTGACGCACTTCGAACGCGGGTTCGTGTACCACCGCGAGCACCCCGCGCGGCTGAATGCTGCCGGGGATGTGGATCGGCTCGCGCGCACAGTTGTCCAGGTCGATGGGAGTGCCGACCGGTACGAGATCGTCGATCGGCTGATCCGCGGACGCCGACGGCGGGACGTGCCGCTCGTCGCCGGTCACGCGAGCCGCTTCGTTGGAGTGGTGAGGGGTAGCAGCCAGACCTCCAAGCTATCAATGTGCGTCGCCGTTCGCCGACTAGGTAAGCCGCGATACGCGCGGCCTGGCAGATTCGCCCGGCAGTGACTTCCCCACGCGCCCAAGAAATTTTCCCCCTTCGACGGCGGTACGCGCCGTCGACCCCGGTCGGCCTCGCCGCGGTGACCGCTCCCGCCGCGCTCACCAAGGTAATCTGAGCAGGTCATGTGCTCGGTCGCCGTCCCAACAACCCGCCGTCTATCGGTCGCGATGAAGCAGGGCTCGGCGGCCGAACACGAGGCCGCCGAGCAGAGCCCATTCATGTCCGAACTGCTCGCCGGCCGGATCGGCGCACCGGGCTACTGCGAGTACTTGCTTCGGTTGCGTGTGGTGTACGCAGCCCTGGAGGACGCCGTGCGGGCCCGCCGTGACGATTCCATGGTTGCCGCGGTGTACGACCCCGCGCTGGAGCGCCTGACTGCTATCGACGCCGACCTCGATCACTGGCTGACCCCGGGTGCCGCACGCGAGGTCGACTCCCCCGCGGCGGCGGCCTACGCCGAGCGGCTCGGCGCCCTCACGTGGGGTGGCGCCCTGGTGGCCCACCACTACACGCGCTATCTCGGGGACCTCTCCGGAGGCCGGGGCATCGGCAAAATCCTCGATCGCACCTTCGATCTTCGGGGCGCCGGGCTTGCATTCTATGAATTCCCGGTGCGGCCCAAACCGTATAAGGACGCCTATCGTGCCCGCCTCGACGCGCTTTGTCCCGACGCCGACGAAATCGATCGCATAGTCGGCGAGGTGAAATACGCCTTCGGCCTGAACCAGGCCCTCTTCGATGAACTGTCCGACAGCGCGCCGGACCGTCGGCGCTGAATCACACTTGGGCGGAACCCCAGCGAACCCGTGCGGCAACGAACCAGGTGCCGTCGAAGAGCGCCTCTCCCCCGAGTTCGTCGGCCAGTTGCCGGCCGCCGAGGTAGCGCTTGTAGACGCGGTGACGCGATCCGTCATTCAAGGTCCGCTCTTGCCATTGCTCGGGTTCCACGCCGGCGCGAAGCGCTGAGTCGATGACGATCAGCTCCCCCGCCACCCGGCGTACCTCAGTCAGAAAGGCTTGGCGTTCATCGGCCGGCAGGTGCCCGTAGAAGTGGCCGGTCAAAACGCGGTCGAAGGCATTGCCCGCGAACGGCAACGACAACGCGTCAGCGACGATCGCCACGCCGTGCGGCAACCGCGATTGGGTCAACTCGACCATCGCAGGGCTTTGGTCCGCTCCCACCACGAGGCCACGCAGATGGCGGGTCAAAAAACCGCTACCGCAAGCAACGTCCAGCGTGCGCGCGGCCGGTAGGTCGGCAACCAAGCTGACCACCCGATCGACCTCGGCGCTCCACCCTGGCCGGTCACGCTGGGCGAAATGTCCTTGTCCTAAATACCATTCGTCGTATTCGGCGGCGCGCCGATCGTAATAGGCTGCGGTGTCAGGGTCTCGGGCAAAGGCCGGGGATGTTCGCGACATATCGTCAGTCTTATCGACGCCACCACCGCTGGCCACCCATTTACGCGCGCTGACTCTTCGAACGGATCAGACCTGGTTGAATCCGCCATCGGCGGTGACGGTGGATCCGGTGGTGAAGCTGGACAGATCGCTGGCCAAAAACACTGCGGCATTGGCGATCTCGGTGGGCTCGGCGAAGCGGCCCAGCGGGATGGTGCCGATGCGGCCGGCGCGGAACTCCTCGATGGAAGCGTCGGGATCGGTCTGCGCGGCCAGCGCGTCGCTGCCGGGGGTGGCCGTGGACCCGGCCACGATGACGTTGACCCGGATGTTGCGGCCGGCGAGTTCGTTGGCCCAGGCGCGGGCCAGGGATCGGACGGCGGCCTTGGAGGCGGCGTAGATGCTCAGCCCGGGGCGGCCGCGGTCCGCGGTGGTGGAGCCCGTCAGAATGACGGAGGCGCCGTCATTGAGCAGCGGCAGCGCCTTTTGCACGGTGTAGACGACGCCCTTGACGTTGGTGGTCAGCAGCGCGTCGAGGTCGTCATCGGTGATTTCCCCCAGCCGCGCCACCCTCGTCGATCCGGCGTTGGCCATCACGATGTCGAGGCCGGTACCCGCTGCCGCGACCTCGGCGTAGAGCCGGTCCAGATCCTCCGGCGTTCCGACATCTCCGCGCACGGCAGTCACGCGAGGGCCCAATGTGCTTGCCGCAGCATCGAGTTCAGGCTGGCGCCGACCCGTGATGAACACCCGGGCGGCACCCTCGGCAAGAAATCGTTCGGCGGTGGCCAACCCGATCCCGGAGTTGGCGCCCGTGATGACAGCGGTCTTGTGGTCGAGCAATCCCATTCGGTTCTCTCCTCGAGTCGGCGTGCCGTCACCGTTGAAACCGCGGCCGCGAACTCGCGCGCGCCGCCGCCTCGATGATGCCGTGGATGACCTGCGCCGACACCATCGCCCCCGTGCGTCCTGCCCGTCGAGCACGGGATCACCGATCGTGAACCCCGAAACCTCACCCGACACGTTCTCATCCGAACTCGTATTCTCTGCAGCATGATCGCCGCCTTGATCCTGACGCCGAGGTCAGCGCGCAGCCCGCTGCGGGCGGCCGGCAAATCCGCGCGCTAGGCCCGGTGCGGACGCGTGGCGGCTCTGGCACTGGCGCTTGCCGGTCTGGCGTTTCTCGACTCGCTCAACGTGCTCAACGTGGGAGTGGTTTCGGCCGTCATCTTCGACAGCCGGCTGGGGCGCCGGTCTCCGCTTCCCGGCGCCTTGAGTTACGTCGCGGGCGTGTTCGCGGTGACGACCACATTCGGCGTGTGCACCGTGCTGGGCATCGGCTTCATCACCGAGGTCCTCGACTTTCACCTGACACCGGCCATTCGTTTCCGGGGCGAACTGCTGCTGGGCATCGCGTTGATCTGCTTGGCCTTCTTTCCGTTGACCGCGCAGTCCTCGGCACCCGGCTGGGCGCTGGCGGCGATGCGGCAACGGCCCTGGCTGCTCGGATTTCTGGGGCTGGCGGTGGGCAGTGGCCAGGCCCCTACCGCCGTGCCCTATCTCACCGGCTTGGCGATGCTCGCCGCGGTGCACCCGCGACCGCCGCTCTGGCCGTTGGTCATCCTCGTCTACTGGGCCATCGCCCTGTCGCCGCCGCTGCTGATCCTTGCCCTCTCGATGAGAAAAACTATGCGGGCCAAGCGCATTCAGCGCGCGATCGTGCGCGCCCTCACTCGCTACGGGCCGATGTCGGTGCGGCTGTTGTTCCTGGTTTTCGGAACCGGGCTCATCGCCGACGCAATCGTCAACCACAGCGCGCTGTGGTGAGGTGGTACGACTTCTCATCTGATGCACAGCGAGCTGGATTACCTTGTCGCGTGTGACCGATCGCCACGAACGCGCAATGTCCTTCGGCTCGATCGCCGAGGACTACGACGGGCTGCGGCCGCAGCCTCCGCAGCAGGCGGTGGACTGGCTGCTGCCGTCGGACTGCGAGCTGGCCGTCGACGTCGGTGCGGGCACCGGCCTGTTCACCCGCACGCTCGTCGACCGGGCGGCGCAAGTCGTCGCCGTCGAGCCCGATGCGCGGATGCGAGCGGTGCTGGCCGAGCGGTCCCCCGGAGTTCGCGCCGTGGCGGGCACCGGTGAGTCGATTCCCCTCCCGGACAACTCCGCCGACGCGGTCTTCGTCTCCTCGGCGTGGCACTGGATGGATCCCGACCGGGCCGTCCCGGAGATCGGCCGCGTGCTGCGCGACCGCGGTCGGTTCGGGCTGATCTGGACCAGTCGCGATCGCGACGTGGACTGGGTCCGCGACCTCGAGGTGCTGCCCAAGGACGACACGTCCGAACTGGATGCGCCCGACCGCTTCCGCCGGCGCCACGAGAACGTCGTACTGCCGGATCCGCAGATATTCCACAACGTCGCGCGCGAGACGTTCGATTTCGTGCGCACGATGACGGTCGACGACATCGTCGCGATGCTCGCCACCTACAGCCGGGTGATCATCGCCTCCCCCGACGACCGCGCGCAGCGGCTCGACAACGCCCGAGCCATCTTGACCGAGCGTTTCCCCGGCGCCGACGTGATCGACGTCCCCATGCAGTCCCGGTGCTGGCGCGCCGATCGGATCGCCCGCGGCCGCTAAGCGCCGCTTGGACGTACCTTTTGCCGATGTCGTAGACAGCGGGGGGTTAAGCGCGTAACTTCTGCCGCATTCACTTAGGAGACGCAATGACGGTGCAATCCGTATTGGCCGAGGTCCGAGAACTCCCCGGTACCGGTGACGTGATCCCGATCTTCGATCCCTCCACCGAGGAACAGATCAGCCAGTTCACCGACGGCGGTACCGAAGCCGTCAACGAGGCGGTCGCGCGCGCGAAAGCGAGCGCCGAGTCCGAAATATGGTCCGGGAAGCCCGATTACGAGCGAGCCAAGGTCCTGTGGCGGGTCGCCGACCTGATCGACGAGAACGCCGAGCTGCTCGCCGCGCTCGAAATGCTCAACGCCGGAATGTACCCGGCTCAAGCGCAGATGCAGGTGAAAATCGGCGCCGAGTGGTTCCGCTATTACGCCGGCTGGTGTACCAAGATCGACGGCATTGCGCGCGATGTGAACACCGGCGGCCTGACCGGCGTCGATTCGCACATGCACACCTATACGGTGCGCGAGCCCTACGGCGTGGTCGGGCTGATTTTCCCGTGGAACGGCCCCGTGTTCAATTTCTGCGCCAAGCTTGCGCCGTCGCTGGCGGCCGGGTGCAACAGTGTGGTGAAACCCGCTGAGGAGACGCCACTTTCGGCGCACGTGCTGATGCGCCTGCTGGCCGAGGCCGGAATCCCGGACGGGGTGGCCAACCTGGTCAACGGATACGGACACACCGTCGGCGCGGCGATCACCGCGCACCCCGACGTGGAGAAGGTCGCCTTCACCGGCTCGACAGAGGTGGGCCGCGCGATCGTGCACGCCGCGGCCGACAGCAACCTCAACAAGGTCACCCTCGAGCTCGGCGGCAAGTCACCGGTGCTGATTTTCGACGACGCGAAACTGAAGAAGGCCGTCCCGATGTCGGCGTTCGGCACGTTCGTCCACTCGGGGCAGGCCTGCGTGTGCGGCTCCCGCATTCTGGTGCAGCGTGGCGTGTACGACCAGGTCGTCGAGGGCATGGCGATGGTGGCGAATGCGATGAAGATGGGCGGCCCCAACGAAGAGGGGACCATGAGCGGACCGCTGATCAGCCAGAAGCAGCTCGACCGGGTGCTGGGCTACCTGGAGCAGGGCAGGTCCGACGGCGCGGAAATCGTCACCGGCGGCCACCGCCTCGATCGCAAGGGCTACTTCGTGCACCCGACGGTCGTCACCAACGTCGATCCCGACACCAGCCGGCTGTTCCAGGAAGAGATCTTCGGGCCCGTCGTCACGGTCCTGCCCTTCGACGACGAGGACGAGGCCGTCGCGTTGGCCAACAACAGCACCTACGGGCTGGCCGCCACGGTGTGGACCAAGGACCTCGCCCGCTCCCATCGACTGGCCAAGCGGCTGGCGGCCGGAACCGTCGGGCTCAACTGCGCTTTTCCCTACGACCACTCGATGCCCTTCGGCGGCTACAAGCAGTCCGGCTGGGGCCACGAGTCAGGCAAGGCCGGCATCGAGACCTACCTACAGACCAAGATCGTCTGGGCACAGATGTAGCGGCCTCACGCCTGCGGCCCCTCCGGCGGCCAGACCGTCCCGGGCGACGCCTCGCCGGGGCTCTCGAAATCGCCGCGAGACAGCGGCACCCACCGCTCGCTCGGTGCGGGCTGCTCCGACGACGGGAAGTCGCGCAGACTGCCGGTCGGCTTGGCGTCCCACTTGGCGAACGTCAGCGGCGTCTGCAGCCAGGCGTGCAGCAGGTTGTAGGCCGACTCGAGCGAATCGATGTGAGTGCGCTCCCAGCCATGGCTGCCGTCGAGGCCGAAGCCGACCAGCGCGGCGCGGGTGTTGGCACCCGCTTCGATCGCCGCCGCGGCATCGGACCGGTAGTAGCGAAAAACGTCGCGGGCGAATGGGATTCCCTGCTCGCGGGCCAGCCGGCAGAGTTTGCGGGTGAGGTGGTAGTCGAACGGGCCATGCATGTCGGCCATCGGGATCGTCACGCCGTCCTCGAGGGAATGCTGGCCGGGCGCGCACACCGCGTTGTCCACCGAGACCAGCTCGGCGACGTCGGCGGGCAAGCCGTGACTGGCCCCGTGGCCGACCTCCTCGGTGATGGTGACCATGATCGTGGTGCGGTGCGGCAGCACCACCTTGTTCTCGGAGAAGTTCTTGGCCAGCGCGAGCGCTATCGCGACGCCCGCCTTGCCGTCCAGATGGCGTGAGACGATGAAGCCGTCGGCGGTGAGCTCGGGGCTGGTGATCAACGCCACGAAGTCACCGACCTGCAGGCCGAGCCGAACCAGGTCCTCGCGCGAGGACACTTTGCGGTCGATGCGGACCTCGACGTGCTCCCAGTTGGTGGGTTGTGTGTCGATCTCATCGCCGAATGCGTGCCCGCTGGCCTTGAGCGGCATGACCGTGCCGGTGATGAACTCATCGGGGTCGTCGATAAAAATGCGCACCCGGGCGCCCGCGGCGAACCGCGCCGAAAAGGTGCCGACCGGGACCAGTTGAAGGCGGCCGTTGTCCTTCAGGTCGCTGACCATGCAGCCGATGGTGTCGGAGTGAACCACTATGGCGCGGTCGATGGTCGCGGACTCACCCGGCAGTTCGGCGGTCAGCGCGCCGCGCCGGGTCAGCGTGAACGGCACCCCGAAGTGGTCGAAGATGTCGCCGATCACCTGCATCACCGCATCCGTGCGTCCCGACGGGCTCGGGGTCTGCAGCAGCGCCAGCAGGGTGTCGATCATCCAGGTGCGGTCGGCCTCGGCCATGGCCGCGATCTGGCCCACGTTATCTCCTCTCGAGTCGCCTCCGAACGCGTTCAACCTACCGTGTGAGCGGCACCGAACGCCCGTCGCGGCGGGCGCCGCACCACGGCTGCGGGCGTTCGATATGTCCGCTGCCCCTAAGAAGCGGATTCCATCTCGGCGATCAGATCCGCGAGGGTGAGGATGCGCTGGGCGTCGCGCACATGCAGGCTCTCGATCATGCGGCCGTCGACGGTGATGACGCTGGTGCCGGACGCCTGCGCCTGCTCGTAGGCCGAGACGATCTTGCGGGCGTCCTCCACTTCCTTGTGTGAGGGACCGAACAGCTCGTTGGCGGGGGCGATCTGCGACGGGTGGATCAGGGTCTTGCCGTCGAAGCCCATCTCGCGGCCTTGCCGAGCCTCGGCCCGGAATGCGCCGTCGTCGGTGATGTCGTTGAACACGCCGTCCAAGATGACCTTTCCGGCCGCCCGGGCTCCCAGCAAGGCCAAGCCGAGGGCGGGCACCGCGGGTGCGCGCCCGGGCACGTGCAGGCCGTGCAGCTCGTTGACCAGGTCGTTGGTACCCACCACCAAACCGGCCAGGCGATCGCTGGCCGACGCGACCTCCTCGGCCCGCAGAAAGGCCCGGGGCGTTTCGATCATCACCCACAGCTGCAACGACTTCGGCGCTCCCAATGCGTCCAGCGCGTCGGCCAGCGCTCGAACCTGTTGACCCGTCTCGACTTTCGGCACCAGCACGCCGTCGGCGGCGGAACCGGCCACCGCCGCCAGGTCGTCGTCGTGCCAGTCGGTGTCCAAGCCGTTGATGCGCACCACGACCTCGCGGGGCCGGTAGCTCTCTGACGAGATCGCGTCACACACCGTCATCCTCGAATCGGCTTTCGCGTTGGGACCCACGGCATCCTCGAGGTCGAAGATCAGCACGTCCGCCGGCAGCGTCTTACCCTTCTCCAGCGCGCGCGGCTTGTTGCCGGGGAGGTACAGGGCGGATCGGCGCGGGCGCAGGGTCGGTGCCATGAAAGCGATTCACTTCCTGTCGTCGTTGGAGCGGGAGAGTCACGAGCGTGCGCGACGGGTGTGGGGTGCGCGCGGCCTAGGCAGAAAGTACCCTTCGGTACCGGTGGAGCCGTGCGCCGGTGGTCAGCGGTCGGCAGGCGAAATGGCCGACGCCGCGAGTGGATCGGCGGAAGGGGAAAACGAATGTCATCATTAGGCTCGGCGCGCAGCGAGGGCGACAGCTGGGACCTGGCGTCCAGCGTGGGGGCGACCGCCACGATGGTGGCGGCCTCCCGAGCGCTGGCGTCCCGTGAGCCGGACCCGTTGCTGGACGACCGATTCGCCGAGCCGTTGGTGCGGGCGGTCGGGCACCCCTTCTTCACCCGCATGCTGGACAACGAAATCCCGCTCGAGACCGACGACATGCCGATGACCCTGCAGCAGCGGCGCGAGCAGATGACCGTGCGGACCCGGTATTTCGACGACTTCTTCGGCGCCGCCACCGCGGCGGGCATACGGCAGGCCGTCATCTTGGCCGCCGGGCTCGACGCGCGGGCCTATCGGTTGGCGTGGCCCTCGGGCACCGTGGTTTTCGAGGTCGACCAGCCCGAGGTGATCGCCTTCAAGACGAACACGCTCGCCCGGATCGGTGCCGAACCGACCGCCGAGCGCCGCACCGTCGCAATCGACCTGCGCGACGACTGGCCAACGGCGCTGCGGGACAGCGGCTTTGACGCCGACTCGCCAACCGCCTGGATCGCCGAGGGTCTACTGCCCTACCTACCGCCCGACGCCCAGGACCGGCTGCTGGACAACATCACCGCGCTCAGCGCGCCGGGCAGCCGGCTGGCCACGGAAAACATCACCGACATGAGCGTGTTCACCGACGAACGCGCTCGGGCGATGCGCAACACCTGGCGTCAGCACGGGCTCGACATCGACGTCGCCGAGCTCGTCTGGCTTGGCGAGCGCCGCCCGGCCGGCGAGCACCTGGCCGACACCGGTTGGAACGTCACCCGCCACCCGACCGAACAGGTCTATGCCGAGTACGGATTCGTGCTGCCGGACAACGAAATCCTCAAGGAGTTCCGTCACTCGATCAGTTACCTCAGTGCCGAATTGGGCTGAGTCCCAGCGGTTTCGGTGGTAATCCACGTCCGCTAGGACTTGGCTTCGCGCCACCCCCGCTCGAACGGCAGCCGCCATGCGTTGGGCGCGATGAGTTGGTGAATCGCGTTGGGCCCCCATGTGCCTGGCTGATACAGCTTGGCGGGCGGCGGGTCGCTGAGCAGATCTTCGGAACGCTCCCATAATGATTCGATGCCCTCCGCGGTGTTGAACAGCGTGTGGTCGCCCCGCATCGCATCGAGGATCAGCCGTTCGTAGGCCTCGAGCACGTCCACGACGGTGTCGATCTCCTGGGAGGAAAACTGCATGGACAGCTTGTCCAGCTTCATGCCCGGGCCGGGCCGCTTGCCATAGAACGACAACGAAACCTTCGAGTTGTCGGCAAGGTCGAACGTGAGGTGATCGGGGCCCTGCGTGCCCACACCCGATCCGGGCGGAAACATGGTCCGCGGCGCCTCTTTGAACGCGATCGAGATGATGCGGATGCCCTCGGCCATCTTCTTGCCGGTGCGCAGGTAGATGGGCACCCCCGCCCACCGCCAATTGTCGATGCCGACCTTGAGGGCGATGAAGGTTTCGGTGTCGGAATCCTTCGCCACGCCGTCCTCGTCGCGATATCCGTTGTACTGACCCCGAACCACGTTGGCCGGCTTGACCGGCAGCATCGACCGGAACACCTTGTTCTTTTCCTCGCTGATGGCAAACGGCTCGAGCGCCGTCGGCGGCTCCATCACCACGAACGCCATCACCTGGAACAGGTGGGTCACCACCATGTCCTTGTAGGCCCCGGTCTCTTCGTAGAAGTTCGCCCGCTGCTCCAAGCCCTTGTCCTCGGGGATGTCGATTTGAATGTGATCGATGAAGTTGCGGTTCCAGATCGGCTCGAAGAGGCCGTTGGCGAACCGAAACGCCAAGATGTTCTGCGCGGCTTCCTTGCCCAAGAAGTGGTCGATGCGGAAAATCTGTGATTCCTCGAAGGTTTCGTGCACGAAGTCGTTCAGCGCCACGGCGCTGGCCAGATCGGTGCCGAACGGTTTTTCCATCACCACCCGCGACCGTTCGACCAGCTTGGCGTCGCGCAGCATGGTGATCACGGCGCGCGCCGCCTTGGGTGGAACCGACAGATAATGCAGGCGCCGAACGTTAGCCCCCAGATTCTCCTCGGCCTGGGCCACCGCCTCGGCCAGTGCCTCGGGTCCGGCGCCCTGCGGGACGTAGCTGATGATGCCGGCGAAATTGGCCCACTGCTCGTCCGTCAGCTTGTGCGAGCCGAAGGAATCGATCGCCTCCTTGGCGATCTCGCGGAATTCCTCCTGACTCAGGTCCTCCAACGACGTGGCGACGATTTGAATATTGGGCGCTAATTCCGACTGGTCCAGGTAGGCCAGGCCGGGGATCAGCTTTCGTTTCGCCAGATCGCCCGTCGCACCGAAAAGGACGATGACATGCGGGTCGAGCGCATCGGCGTGGTGGCGACGCGGGCGGGCGTCGGCAGCTGGGTAAGCGATGGTCTGAGGTTTCTCGGTAGCCACTCTTGCGATACTTCCACCGTCGCGGCGCTGTGTCTCGTCCGTCTCACGGCCGCCCGATTCTGGTTAGCAATCACCCGATCGGGTATGGAATAGCGGCGGGTTCCCGGCGCCGGGGCCCGTCTCCCCACCCACGCCAGTTGGAAAGCGATATGACCAAACCCGACAAAGACCCGCTGAGCCGCGCGCAGGAGCTGGAAAACATCGTCGACCAGCTCGAGGAGAAGGTTACCGAGGAAAGCGAAGCCGAAGGCGTTCCCGGCAACCGCAGCGACCGGGAGCAAGCGGCCGTCCGAGGTGCCACCAACGAGCCGCCGGACTGATCGGCCGCCGGCCCGGCTCGCCGAGCACGCTCATTCGCTCGGGAGGTCGATGGCGTGCGCCTTCAGCGTCGTCAGCAGCTCGGGCGCGGGCCATTCGTTGGCCCGGTAGCGGACCGGACTGATTCCGGCAACGGGCAGGATGCCCACCACGTCGACGACCGTCGCGAATGGCACGGTGAACTTGTCGGACACGTTCGACGGATCGCCGACCAGAAAAGTCACGTAATCGGTCTGCGGCAGCTCCCACGGGATGCCCTGACCCCACGCCGCGGTGCTGCGCCGGCCCCAGGCCGTTTCGATCATCTGTGCGTCGCCGACGTATTGCGGGAACAATTCGCGCTCATAGTGCTCCCGCAAGAATTCGGTCTGGTGGCGGTATTCCTTTGTGGCCAAGAGTGTTCGGGCCCGCAGCGCCAGCTCGCGCAGCGGGTGCGGCCCGGCCTGATCAAACGGCGCGATAATGGTGCCCTCGATGGTGTAGCCCTGCGGCGAGATCGGCTGCTCGGCATCGAGGTACATCTGCTCGGCGACCTCGACGAGGTCGCCGGCGTCGTCGGGCGCGTCGGTGCCCAGCAGCAAGACACCGTCGCCCGGGAAAAACACCAGCGGACGGGGGCCGCCGGCCACCGCCAGCGAACCCAGCCACCCGGTGGCCAGGATCATCGAATCGATATAGGTGCCGCCATCGGCGTCCTTCAACAGGAACTTCTCACCCGGCGCGAAGGTCTGCTGCTGCGCCGACAGGTTCTCCCGGGCGACCGCGAAGGCCTGATCGCCGGTGATGCCCCAGGCACCCGTTTCCGCCGGTGTCACCATGGCCCGCACGGTCGGCAGGTCGACCACGACCATCTCGTTGATGAAGGGAAACACCGGGCGCACCCACGGCTGGGCGCCGGTGTTGACCAAGTGATTGACGTAGCTCTGCGGGCGCAGCACCGGCCTGAGCAAGGGTTGGGCCTCGGCCCAATCCTGCGGCGCCGTCGGCGGTTGCTCGGTTGCCATGTCCACGATGAGTGCTTTCCTGCTCTTGAACAGCGAACACGCACGTTACACCCTGCGCGGGCCGACACAAGTCACCTTTTTCGGCGTGGGCGCGGTCGGCCTCAGGTCGCGACGGGTGGGCCGAACCAGGTGCCGAGGGCCCGGTGCAGCGCCGTGTCGGCGCGGGCGCCGACCCAGGCGACGTGCCCGTCCGGTCGGATCAGCACCGCCGGCGGCGCGCTGACCGCCCCTAGCGCCGGAAGTTCGCATGGGCCAACATGTTTCGCGTCGACCAGGTGCACCCGGTCCGCCCAGGACACGATGTCGATGCCGCCGGCGTCGCCGAAATTAACCAGCACCGGACGGGCGTCTCGCAGCAGGTCGAACACGCGCGACGAACCGTCGGCGGTGAGTAGATCCAAGTCGGGCATGCGGCGCCCCACCAGCGGGTGCCCCTCCCCCAGGTGGTAGCGGATGTCCAAGCCCGACATCATCGCCGCGAAACGCGAGCGGGGTTCGTCCATGTCGAGCAACTCGGTCACGGTGTCGCGCAGCGCCTGGGTGCGGTCGTCGGGGCGAAGGAGCGCCATCTGCGCCAACGCGTTGCGCAGCACACGCTGGGCGACCGGATGCCGTTCGGCGTGATAGGTGTCCAGCAGACTGTCGGGTGATGTCTTGGTGACCACCTGGCCCAGCTTCCAGCCCAGATTCACCGCATCCTGCACGCCGGTGTTCAGGCCCTGCCCACCCACCGGGTGATGGATATGCGCGGCGTCGCCGGCGAGCAGAACCCGCCCGCGCCGATAGTTCGCGGCCTGTCGCGCCGCGTCGGTGAACCGGGAAATCCAAGCGGGACTATGGATCCCGTAGTCGGTTCCGTATACGGCGACGAGTGCCTCACTCAGCTCGCGCAGCGTGGGTTCGGACGGCGGCCCGAGGCGCCGCTCGGTGACCATGATCCGAACCGGTCCCCCCTCCTCGGCAACCGAGAGGGCATGGACACCGAGCGCGTCGTGGCGGATGCCCCACTGCGAGGATTGCTCGGCCGCGGAGTCCATTTCGGCTTCGGCGAGCAAATAGCTCGTGGTCGCCTCCCAGCCCGGAAACTCGATGCCGGCCGTCTTGCGGACGACGCTGCGTCCGCCGTCGCACCCCACGACATACTGCGCCCGCAGCATCCGGTGATCGGACAGTCCGACGTCGGCGCCGTCGTCGTCCTGCGCGAGGGTCGCCACCTCTTCGCCCCGATAGATCGGCACGCCCAGCTCGTCGACCCAGTCCGCCAAGATACGTTCGATCTCGTTCTGCCACAGCGCGAGTCCGTAGGGATGCCGGGTGGGAAAGTCACTGATGTCCAACCGGATCTGGGAGAAGCCGGCGACCTGAGCCACCTGGCCCCGGGACAGAAACCGATCGGCGATGCCACGCTGATCGAGAACCTCGATCGTGCGGGCATGCAGCCCGCCGGCCCGCGTCCCGACCAGGTCCTGGCTGGTGCGCCGCTCGATTATGGCGGCGTCGATTCCCGCCAAACCCAGTTCGCCCGCCAGCATCAGCCCCGTCGGGCCGCCCCCGACAATGAGCACCGCGTGCTCCATGTCGCCGTGCGAGTTCTCCGCTGACCGCCAAACGCCCACTTCGCTACCCCGATTCGATTGAATTCTGGTTGAGGACAGCGATTTTGCATCAGCACCCGGGTCTTGCGGCAAGCCCCCGGATGCGCTATAGGTTGAAAGTGGCGGGGAACATCGATCACCAGCGGTCGCGCAGGGCGTCGATCGCGCGGTAAATCCGCTGCTCGCTGACCGGGCGGGGCGTGCCGAGTTGCTGGGCCCACAGGCTCACCCGGAATTCCTCGATCTGCCGGGCGACATCCCGGACGTCGGCGGCCGCCTTGGCCGCCTGCGGCAGCTCGCGCACCAGCTCGGCGTAGGCATCCTGCACCGCGTGCACCCGGCGCATGCGCTCCCGATCGGCCTGGACCGCACGGGACAGGCCTTCGAGGCGGCGGCGGATCGCGAGCAGGTAGCGGGCGAGATCGGCGAGGTGGGCGGCCCCGGTAGCGGCGACGAAACCGGCCGGCAGCAGCCGATCCAGCTGCGCGCGGACGTCGGCAATCGCGTCGACCTGTGCGGCCGGCGGATTCGCGGGCACCTGGAGCTGCACCTCCTGGGCGGCGGTCAGCACCTTCTCGACCCGGCCCACGATGTCTACGGTGGTGGGCGACAAGGACTTTGCCGCCCGCTGCTGCAGCGCGGCGAACTCCGCGCGCGTCCACACCGGCGCCGACACGAGCGCGTCGGCCGCGGCGTCGGCGCAGTCGTCCAGCAGCGCGGACAGGTCACCGTCCGGATTGCTGCCGAGAACCAACCGGGTGCGTGGATCAAGTTGACGCACAATGGCTTTGGTCGGCGACGCGATGCTCAGGCGAATCAACCGCCGGATCCCGGGTCGCATCGCCTGCTCCTGCTCGAACGACGTGGCGAACACGCGCAGGTCCACGCCGCCGCCCGCGTCGACGAATGCGGGAAAGCCCCGCACGGTGCGCCCGCCGACAGTGCGTTCGGCGACCCGCGGCAGTTCGTCGAGGTCCTCGGGCCAGCCGCGCAACCCGGTCCGCTCCAGATCACCCGCGACCGCATGGGCGACGGCCTGCTGGGCCGGCGTCGTGAGCCGTTCCTGCAGCACCCGCAGATCCTTGCCGCGCGCCACCTCGGCGCCGTCACCGGACTCGACCGCGAACGTCACCCGCAGATGCGACGGCAGCTTGTCCAGGTCGAAGGCGTCGACGGGCACCAATACCCCGGTGCGACGGCGTAACTCGCGTTGCAGCGCCGGCAGCAGCGGCTCACCGCCCGGGTCGATTGCCGCCAGCACCGCGCGCGCGGTGTCGGGGGCGGGAACGAAGTTGCGGCGCAAGTCTTTCGGCAGTGAGCGGATGAGCGCGGTCACCAGCTCCTCGCGCAGCGCCGGCACCTGCCAGGCGAACTCGTCGCCGCCCAGGCGGGCCAGTACGTCGATCGGCACGTGCACGGTGACGCCGTCGTCAGCGGCGCCCGGCTCGAAGCGGTAGGTCAATGGCAGCGCGACATCGCCCGTCCGCCACGTGTTCGGCCGATCCGCGGCGGCCGTCTCGTTCGTGCGCAGCAGGTCGGCGCGGGCGAAGGTGAGCAGGTCCGGCGTCTGGTGGCGCTGCTTTTTCCACCAGGCGTCGAAGTGCCGCGCCGAGACGACATCGGCGGGGATGCGGGCGTCGTAGAGCGCATAGATCTCGTCGTCGCCGACCAGGAGGTCGCGCCGCCGGGCGCGCTCCTCCAGCTCCTCGAGCTCCGCGCGCAGCCGTGCGTTGTCGCGAAAGAAGTGGTGACGGGTCTGCCAGTCGCCTTCGACCAGCGCGTGGCGAACGAACAGCTCCCGCGCCAGCACCGGCTCGATGCGTGCGTATCCGACCCGGCGGCGCGCGACGAGCGGCAGCCCGTACAGCGCCACCCGTTCGTAGGCCATCACCTCGCCGCGCTTGGCGTCCCAATGCGGTTCGCTGTAGGTGCGCTGCACCAGGTCACCGGCGGCCCGCTCCACGAGCTCGGGCTGGATGCGGGCGGCGGTGCGCCCGTACAGCCGGCTGGTCTCGACCAGCTCCGCCACGACGACCCAGCGCGGGGGCCGCTTGGTGAGCGCCGAGCCGGGCGCCAGCACGAAATGCGAGTTGCGCGCCCCCAGATACTCGCGGGTGTCTTCGCGGCGCATACCCACATGCGACAGCAGCCCGGCGAGCAGCGCCGCGTGCACCCGGGCCGGATCGGCCGGCTCGTCGGACGCGGCGTCCTCCACGATTCCCAGGTCGCGGGCGATGCTGCGCAGCTGCCCGACCAGGTCCTGCCACTCGCGGATGCGCAGGTAGTGCAGAAAGTCCGAACGGCACATCCGCCGAAACGCGTTGCCGGATAACGACTTCCGCTGCTCGCGCAGATAGCGCCACAGGTTGAGATAGGACATGAAGTCGGAGTGCTCGTCGGCGAAGCGGGCATGCTTTTGACGGGCCGCCTCCTCGCGGTCGCTGGGCCGCTCCCGCGGGTCGGGAATCGTCAACGCAGCGGCCAGCACCAGCATTTCGCGCACACATCCCTCGGTCTGTGCCTGCAGGATCATCCGGCCCAGCCGCGGGTCGACGGGCAACCGCGCGAGGCGGCGGCCGAGGTCGGTGATCGCGCCGTGCTGGTCGAACGCGCCCAGTTCGGCTAGCAGCTGCACACCGTCGCGCACGCTGCGCCGGTCTGGCGGATCGAGGAAGGGAAACTCGTCGATGTCGCCGAGCTGCAGCGCCGCCATCTGCAACAGCACGGCCGCCAGGTTGGTCCGCAGTATCTCGGGATCGGTGTAGCGCGGCCTGGTCGCGAAGTCCTGTTCGGAGTACAGCCGGATGCACACGCCGGGCGCCACCCGGCCGCACCGGCCGGCCCGCTGCGCGGCGGACGCCTGCGAGACGGGCTCGATCGGCAGCCGCTGCACCTTCAGGCGCCGGCTGTAACGGGAGATGCGGGCGTTGCCCGGGTCGATCACATAGCGGATCCCGGGCACGGTCAACGACGTCTCGGCGACGTTGGTCGCCAGCACGACCCGGCGCCCGGTGTGGGGCGCGAACACCTTCTGCTGCTCGGCGGTGGGCAGCCGGGCGTACAACGGAAGCACCTCGGTGTGTTTGAGGACACCGCCCAAAGCCTCTGCGGTGTCTCGGATTTCGCGCTCACCCGACAGAAAGACGAGGATGTCCCCCCGCGGCTCGGCCTCGAGCTCGGCGATGGCGTCGACGATCGCCTCGACCTCGTCGCGGGTCTCGGTGCGCACAATCTCGTGGTCGGGGTCGTCGGGATCATCCTGCGTGTCGACCGGTACGGCAACCTCCAGCGGCCGGTAGCGGATCTGCACCGGATACGTGCGTCCCGACACTTCGATGATGGGCGCGGTGGTGCTGAGCCCGTGCTCGGCTCCGCCGCTGGGCCCAGGTTCGGCTCCACCGAAGTGGGCGGCGAAGCGCTGCGGCTCGATGGTCGCCGAGGTGACGATCACCTTCAGGTCGGGTCGGCGCGGCAGCAACTCGCGCAGGTAACCGAGCAGGAAATCGATGTTGAGGCTGCGCTCGTGGGCCTCGTCGAGGATCAGGGTGTCGTAGCGCAGCAGGCGGCGGTCGCGCTGGATCTCGGCCAGCAGGATCCCGTCGGTCATCAGCTTGATCAGCGTGCGGTCGCTGACCTGGTCGGTGAACCGCACCGTGTAGCCGACGACGTCGCCGAGCGGGCTGCCCAGCTCGTCAGCGATGCGTTGTGCGACGGTGCGGGCGGCCAGCCGGCGCGGCTGGGTGTGCCCGATGGTTCCGCGGACACCGCGGCCGGCCTCGAGGCAGATCTTGGGCAGCTGGGTGGTCTTCCCCGACCCGGTCTCCCCCGCGATCACCACCACCTGATTCGCCCGGATCGCCTCGGCGATCTCCTGCCGCCGCTCGCTGACCGGCAGGTCGGGGTAGGCGATCGCGGGGACCGCGGCGTGGCGCGCGGCGACGACCGCCTGCGCGGCCGCGATCTGGTCGGCCAGCCGGCGCAGCTTCTCGGGCGGGGCCCCGCGCAAATTCTTCAGGCGCCGGCCGAAGCGGGCCGCGTCGCGCAGCGTCACACCGTCGAGCTGTGTGCGCAACTGCGCTACAGACGGTTCGGCCACTGCTGCCACGATAGGCGTCATCCGGCGGCGCCGGCCACGAGGTGTCAGCGACGCTGCAGAGGTCGACGTGGTGTCAGAATGGCTATGCAGCATTCGCCGCACGTCGCCAGCACGGGGGTGACGAGGAGACTTAACGGAATGCGTCACAGTTTCGGTGGCCCGTACGGCGGTCGGGATACGCGCCGATATCGATTGCGCCTGCGCGCCGATGCGGGGACGGTCTTCTACCGCACACAACAGGCGCGGATGCTGCGAATCTTCTTGGGAGCCACCACATTCCTGTACGCCTACGGGGTGGTGTTCACCTTGTTCCCGATCCGTTCGGGGCTCACCCTGTCCAATCCGACAGGCGGAATCGTTGCGGTCGGGCTCGGTGTGGGTGCGCTAGCCTTACTGGCCGCCCGGCCCGACAAACCAGCGCCCGCGACGGTAGCGGCGATCGTGGCCACACCCATCGTGATGGCGTTCCACCGCGCGATCGTTGCCGAGTTCGTCTGCCTGATCGGACCGATGTTCCTGGCGATGTACCTGCGCGCGTTTTACTCGCCACGCCGCGGAGGGACCCTGGTGGCTGTGCTGACCGGGCTGTCGGTTGCGGCACTCGCGGTCGCGCCCACGCCGAAGTTGTGGATCGACTACGTCATTTTCGTGGTCGCGATCATCGGCGCGGCTGAATCATTCGGGTTGCTGACGCGCGCCCTCGTCGCAGCGGCGTGCACCGATCCCCTCACGGGCCTGCTCAACCGCGCAGGGTGGGAGATCGCCACCGCGGACCTGTTGGCGCGATCTCGTTCTGCCGCAACCACTGTCACCGTGATCGCGATGGACATCGACAACTTCAAAAGCCTCAACGACACCCAGGGCCACGTAGCCGGCGACCAGCATCTGATCAGCTGCGCGGCTTTTTGGCGACAAGTCGCGCCCGCCAATGCCGTTCTGGCCAGGTTTGGCGGCGATGAGTTCGCGGTGTGCATCGCCGACCGTCGTCCAACGGGTGCCGAAGCGGAGAGGTTCATTGCTTGCGTCCACGAACACACGCCAGGCACCAGCGTCGGCACCGCAACCCGCAGCGGTGAGGGCGCGGACATCACCTCGATGTACGCGGCTGCCGACGCGGAGCTGTACAACGTCAAGCGTGAGAGACGCGGCCCCGATCTGCGGCCGTCGCGAGGTTGACGGCGGCTGAATCCGGGTATCAGGTGGCGAGTGCATCGAATTTGGATGCCGGCTTGCGGGGGAAGTGATCGGCGATGGTCGGTTGGCTGGACAGGCTGCAGCGACGTAATCGAGTCGTCGGCGTGATCGTCGGTGTCGTCTACAAGTACAACGACGATCAGGGCGGTTACCTCGCCGCCCTGATCACCTATTACGGGCTGGTGTCGCTGTTTCCGCTGCTGCTGCTGTTGACCACCGGCCTCGGGGTGGTGCTGGCCGGCAGACCCGATCTGCAGGCGCAGGTGCTGCACAGCACCCTGAGCCAGTTCCCGGTACTCGGCGACCAGCTGCACCACCCCCAGGGGCTCAGCGGCGGAGCGGTGGGCGTGGCCGTCGGGTTGCTCGGCGCGCTCTACGGCGGCCTGGGCGTGGGACAGGCGCTGCAAAACGCGATGGACACGGTGTGGGCGGTGCCGAAGCACAAGCGCCCCAACCCGATTCGGTCCCGGCTGCGTAGCCTGCTGTTGCTGTTGGTGCTCGGCTCGGCCGCCATCGCGGCCACGGTGTTGGCCGCGGCGGGCCACGCCACCAGCGCGCTCGGCGTCTTCAGCAAGATCGGCCTCGCACTGGCCGCCGTGGCGATCAACGCGATGATCTGCCTGGTGGCCTTTCGCGTGACGACCGCACGCGCACTGACCTACCGGCAGGTGTTGCCCGGAGCGGTTGCCGCGGCGTTCATTTGGCAGATGCTGCAGTGGTTCGGCGCCGGCTACGTGGCGCACACCGTGAAAAGGGCCAGCGCCACCAATAGCGTGTTCGCACTGGTGTTGGGGGCGTTGGCGTTTCTGTTCCTGACCTCGGTGGCGCTGGTGATGTGCGCCGAGATCAACGTCGTCCTGGTGGAGCGGCTGTACCCGCGCGCCCTGCTCGGCGCATTCACCGACGACGCGGATCTGACGATGGCGGATCGGCGGACCTACACCAAGAAGGTCAAAGCCGAACGGGTCAAAGCCTTCGAGCGGGTGCATGTTCATTTCGACGACATCAAGCGGTTGCCCGCGAAAACCGTTGGGCGCCTTGGCGCGTTCCATGACTTTCGCCGCCCGCGCACGCCATGATGCGGGCTTGTTTCCCGGTTGTGGCGAGGGCGTTGGCGTGGCGCAATAGTCTGCAGTGATGAGTCTGGTCACCTATGAGCTGCACGACCACGTTGCCACCATCACCCTGAACCGCCCGGAGGCCCGCAACGCCATCAACGGCGCGCTCCGCCAGGACCTCAACGCCGCCTGGGATCGCTTCCGCGACGACCTGGACGCCTGGGTCGGGATCCTGACGGCCAACGGCGGCGTCTTCTGCGCCGGCGGCGACCTCAAGGACGGGGAAGGCTCGGTCGGGACCTTCGGTGGCACCTTCTGGGAGAAGCCGACCATCAACTCCTTCGAATCCGGCATGGAACTGTTCAAGCCGACCATCGCCGCCGTGCACGGTCCCTGCATCGGCTACGGGGTGACCGGGGTGTTGTTCTGCGACTTCGTCATCGCCAGCACCGAGGCCACGTTCTGCTTTCCCGAGGTGTCGATCGGGGTGCCCACCATCGTCGGGGCCATCCGGCTCCCGCAACGGGTGGGCTGGGCCAACGCGATGGAGTTGCTGTTGACCGGAAAACCCATGAGCGCCGAGCGGGCCAAGGAGGTCGGTCTGGTGTGGAAGCTGGTCGAGCCCGACCAGCTGCAGGCCGAAGCCCAGGCGTGGGCCCGCACGCTCACCGAGGCCGCACCGCTGGCCCAGCGGGCGACCAAGGAAGTGGCGTGGCGGACCGCGGACATGGGCTGGATCGAATCGGTGCGCTTCGGCGAGACCATGCGCAAGGTGGCCGGTGCGACCGAAGACGTCGCCGAGGGATTGCGGGCCTGGGCCGAGAAGCGCAAACCGCAGTGGCGTGGGCGTTGACGCTCAGAAGGCGTACCGCACTCGGCACGCGGGCAGCGTGACCGCGAGCAGGTCGGTCAGGTCCTGCACCCAGCGTCCCTTCCAAGGGCTCTTGTAGCGGACGTTCCACTGCCCGCTCTGGCTGCGCTTGAGCTGTTGCAGGTCCGGCCGCCACAGCAGCTCCTCCCCCTTGGGATGCCAGCCGAGGTTGACGTCGTGCAGCTCCTGGTTGTGCGTCAGGAAGATGACCTCGGCCGCCAGCTGGCGCTTGGTGCGCTCGCTGGTGTTGTCGGCGACCTGTTGCAGCAGCTCGGCCCAGTCGTCGCGCCAGCCGTCGTAGACGATGACCGGGCTGAGATTCAGATGCACCTCGTAGCCCGCCTCGACGAAGTCGTCGATGGCCGCGATGCGGTCGGCGATCTTCGAGGTGCGGATGTCGACCAGGCGCGATGCCTGCGCCGGCATCAGGCTGAACCGCACGCGGGTGCCGCCCCTGGGGTCACGGTTCAGCAGGTCGCGGTTGACGAGCTTGGTCGCGAAGCTGGCCTTGGCATTGGGCAGGCGGGCGAACAGCTCGATCAGGTCGGCCACGTTGTCGGACACCATCGCATCGGCCGAGCAGTCACTGTTCTCCCCGATGTCGTAGACCCAGTCGACGGGATCGCATTGATTGGGCTCGGGTTTGACGCCCTGACAGGCGGCGTGGCGTTCCAGGTAACCGGTGATCTTCTCGATGTTCGCAAACACGGTGATCGGGTTGGCGAAGCCCTTGCGGCGCGGGACGTAGCAATACGAGCACGCCATCGCGCACCCATTGGCCGTCGAGGGCGCGATCCAATCGCTGGACCGCTCGTTGCGGCGCGCCGACAGGCTCTTCTTCTCGCCCAGGACGAGCACTTCTCGTTTGATGCGGACCCAGTCCTCGACGTTGCCCTCGTTGCCATACAGGCCTGGAATCGCCTGGTGCGAGGCGACCTGGATGCGCTCGGCGTCGGGAAATCGGTCCAGCACCTGGCGCGCGCGGGGGAACCGGTCGATGTCGGGCTCGTGGTAGATCCGCTTGATGTCGAGAAGGCGGTCCGTGAGGTCGACCGGCGCCCGGTGCGCATTCGTGTCTTCGGCGAGCGTGGGCGGCATGTTTATCCAACGCCCGCCCGCCGGGCGCGGTTCCATCGGGCGCTGGCGAACCGGTGACGCCGTGGCCTTGACTGGTGGGATGGGTCAGCGATTGCGTGACGAACTGGTTCGCGTGCTCAGCGATGGCGGCCGTGGCGCCGACCACGCCGAGACCGCCCTCGGCGACGGACCGATCGGGCGGCGGCTGGAGGCGTCGATCCGCGCGTTGGCCGAGCATCGCGGGCCACGCAGCAGCATCTGCCCGTCGGACGCCGCCCGCGCGGTGGGCGGCGACGACTGGCGCGCGTTGATGGACGACGCCCGCCTGGCCGCCCGGCGCCTCGCCAGATCGGGTGACGTGGAGATCACCCAGCGCGGCAACGCCGTCGACCCCGACGGCGACTGGGCCGGACCCATCCGCATCCGCACCACCGGGACCTAGCAATTAGCACTGGGGCGCAACGTCTTTCGTCTTCCCACCGGCGTCCGGCCGGCCTAGCGCCAACCGCCGGAACCGCCGGAACCGCCGATATGACAGGATTTCGGCATGAGTGCACGCGGACTTGCTCGCTTGGTTGGTATCCCGGTTCTGATGATGTGGGCGCTGCTGAGTGCACCCATCGGCGGCCCCACAGCCGCCGCCGATCCCTGCTCGGATGTCTCGGTGGTTTTCGCCCGGGGCACCCATCAGGAGCCCGGCCTCGGCAACATCGGACAGGCCTTCGTCGACTCGCTCACCTCGCAGCTCGGCGGTAAGTCCGTCGACGTCTATGCGGTCAACTACCCGGCCAACGACGACTATCACAACAGCGCCAACGCGGGCGCCGCCGACGCAAGCACACACATCCAGGACGTCATCGCCGGCTGCCCGAACTCGCGCATCGTGCTGGGCGGCTACTCCCAGGGCTCGACGGTGATCGATCTGGCCACCAACGCGCTGCCACCCGCGGCGGCAAACCACGTCGCCGCCGTCGCCCTCTTCGGCGAGCCCACCAGCCAGTTCTCCAGCATGCTGTGGGGCGGTCAGCCGCTACCGACAATCAATCCTGCCTATAGCGGCAAGGTCACCAGCTTGTGTGCGCCCGACGACCCGATCTGCTCCGGCGGCGGCAACATCATGGCCCACGTTTCCTACATCGACGCCGGGATGACGGCCCAGGCCGCCACGTTTGCGGCCGACCGGATCAACCAGGGCTCGCCGCAAACCTAGAGGCGGCCTCAGTCCTTCGCCCGCTCCTCTTGCCGTTGCCGCTTCTCGGCGGCCGCCAACTCGGCCACCCGATCCGCCTCGGCGCGCGTGGCGGCCGCCTCGCCGAGCTTGTCCTCGGCTTCGTCGACCTTGGCGGCCGAGGCCTTGGCCGCGGCCTTCTCGGCGGCCTGAGTCCGGCTTTCCACCTGGCGCTTGGCTGACTCGACCCCCTGCTTGCGCTTGGCGGCCGCCTCGTCGGCGCGCTGCTTGGCCGCGGCGCTCTGCTGCTGCGCCGACTGCGCCGCCGCACGCTTGCGCTGCTCGGCGTTGACGCGTGCCTCTTTGACCTCCTGCTTGGTGGCCTGCTGCGCCTCCTCGCGCTCGCGGATCGCCTCGTCGCGGGCGCCCTTGAGCTTCGCGTCGGCCTGTTCCTTCCGGGCGGCGGCCCTGGCATCCAATTGAGCCGCACGGCCCAGCGCGTCGCTGCGATCGACCAGGGCGGTCCCCCGTTCGACGATCGCCGGATCACCGAGCGCGTTGCCCACCGTGGTGTCGAGCATGCCCAGCGAGCGCTCGTAGAGCAGTCGCGCGGGAGCTTCCGTCGGGATGCGGTTGACCACCCGATCCTCGATCAACTGCAGCGGGAACCGGGCGAGCTGGTAATGAAACCGCAGAACTGCCAACGGGACTTCGGAAATTTTCATCAACTTCTCCTGGGTAAGGCCCGCCGTCAGGGCAGGTCGGCTTCGTCGGTCACGTTCTGGGCATGGCGTCGCAGACGGTCGGCTTCCGACTCGTCGTTGCGGGCCACCTGAACCGAGGTCTGATGCTCGGCGACGGCGTCGACGATGTCCTCGGACGCTTCGCGGATTTCCGCGCGCTCTTCGGCCTTGGCTTGCTGGATCTCGCGCTGCGCGTCCACCTCGGCCTGGGTCTTCGCGGCGGTGGCCTGCTGAAGGGCCGCGCGGTCGGCCGCGCGCTTCTGCGCGGCCTCCTGGGCCTCGATCGAGTTCTCGGCGGCGACGGCCTGGGCGTTCGCCGCCAGGCGTTGCTGGGCGCCTTCGACCCTGGCCTCGGCCGCGTCCTCCTGCGCCTGCTTGACCTGGGCTTCTGCCACGGCCTCCGCCGCGTTCGCTTCCTTGCGCTCATGCGCCTGGGTCTGCTCGAGTTGGCCCTCGGCGGTCAGCGATTCGTTGCCCGTAACAGCGCCGACGACCTCTTTTGCCTTGCCTTTGACCGAGTCGATCAGGCCCCTGCGCGCTTCGTCGGCCATATTGTGCTCACTCATCGAAATACTCCTTGAGGGTTGGCCAAGAACGTTCGTTCGTGCCACGGTGTGTGATTCCACGGACGGGGCCGCTCAAACATCGGCGTGTCCGGGGTCATGCGCAATCAAGCGGCCCGAGCGCGGGTATTGGTGATGAATTGCCAAGCGCCATTAGATGTTTCGTGTGGATCGCCCGGTGTCGTGCGTGATCCCAACAAAAGGGCGATACCCTGGCCCGCATGGCCATCGAGTCCACCATGCTCGCCCTGGGCACTGTCGCGCCGGATTTCACGCTGCCCGAGCCGGCCACCGGCCGCACGCTGCGCCGCGACGACCTGTCGGGGCCGGCCCTGGTCGTCACCTTCATCTGCAACCACTGCCCGTATGTGAAGCACGTCGCCGACGGGCTTGCCGCGCTGGGGCGTGACCTCGCCGAGCAGGGCGTTGCAATGGTGGGCATTTCGAGCAATGACGTGGCCACCTACCCGCAGGACGGCCCCGAGCAGATGGTCGCGGAGGCCCGCCACCACGGCTGGACCTTCCCCTACCTGTACGACGAAACCCAAGACGTCGCCCGCGCCTTCTCGGCCGCGTGCACGCCCGACACGTTCGTGTTCGACGGCGACCGCCGGCTGGTCTATCGCGGCCAGCTCGACGATTCGCGACCCGGCAACGGCCGGCCGGTCACCGCCGCGGACGTCCGTGCCGCCGTCGACGCGGTGCTGGCCGGGCGACCGGTGAGCCCCGAGCAGCGTCCGTCGATCGGATGCGGCATCAAATGGCGCTGAGGCGCGGTTAACAGCGGCGATTGCGGGTAGCTGGGCCCTTGAGCGGGTCGCCGAGGCCTACCGCGCCATGGACGAGCGTCGCGCCATTCAAGACCTTCCTGCAACCCTAGGTGAGGTCGGTCACTGACCCGGCCGGCCCGGGCAGCGGCCGCGTCTCTTCGGCTAACGTCGACCCTATGTCCAAAGTCTCCGGAAACGACCTGATCGACGACGTCACCCCTGGCGACATCATCGCCGTGGACCGCGGTTCGGGTGAACAGCCCTACAAGGTCGTTTTCAAGGATTCCAGCGACGCGGGATATCTCGTCACGTTCGAGGCCGATGGCGGTGAAACATTTCAGCTCGAGCTGCCCGCCGGCACCAGGGTGACGAGATCGCTCGAGGCCAAGTGGGAGTCCGCGCAGAGCCCCACCCAGAACTCGCAGAGTTAAGGCCGCCAGCGCGACAAGCGTGCCCGAACCTGTTGTCGGGCAGGACTTTCCGCTAATCGACGCGCACCGTGCGGGGGCCGGCGCGGACTGACACCGTCGCGTGCGCCGATCGGTTCGGCCAACTCGCTGCAGCGCGCTCGGTTTGGGTGGCCCGTGGGCGGGTACCGCCATGCCCCGACGGAGGGAGCACGCGGTGAGCTATCTAGAGTCCGCCAAGGAGCAAGTACTGGGCGCCGTGAACAAGGTGATCGACCTGCCGTCCCGGCAGGGCAGGGCGCAAACGGTCACCATCGCGTGCCCCGTCGAGCGCATCGAGCAGTTCTGGCGCGACCCCGACCAGTTGTCGGTGGTGCTCGGTGACATCGCGGAGATCGACGTCGACGAACGGGATCGCTATCGCTGGAAGATGTCGGCAGAACCGCCCGTTGAGTGGAAGTCCACGCGGGTAGCCGAGCCCGGCGCAGTGCGCTTCGTCGGCCAGGGCAACGAGATCGCCGTCCGGTATCGGCCCGCCCCACACGAGCTCGGCACCGAGGTGACGCTGCGGATCAAGGCCCCGGCGCCCGCGCTGTTGTCCGGCGCCGCGGCTTTCAAGATCCTGTACCGGCTGCGCGCGTTGATGCAGACGGGCGAGGTGCCGACCATCCGGTCCAACCCCAGCGCGCGGAAATCCGCGCGGTAAGCGAAAGGCTCAACATGCGTGCACTGTGCTGGAACGGCGTCAATGACCTGTCCGTGGAAACGGTCGATGACCCGAAAATCCTGAACCCGCACGACGTGATCGTCGAAGTCCGGCTCACCACGACCTGCGGGTCGGACTTGCACTTCATCGACGGGTATCTGCCGGGCATGCGGGCCGGCGACGTGTTCGGCCATGAATTCATGGGGGTGGTGGCGGAGACGGGTCCGCAGGTGCGCGACACCAAAGTCGGCGACCGCGTCGTGGTGCCGTCCTTCATCGCATGCAACCAGTGCTGGTATTGCGATCACGAAATGTATTCGTGTTGCGATACAACGAATCCCAATGCCGAACTGCAACAGCCGTTGTTGGGATACCCGTCCGGCGGTATCTACGGATACACGCACCCGTTCGGTGGCTACGCGGGTTCGCACGCCCAATACGTCCGGGTGCCTTTCGCCGACGCGAATTGCTTTGCGATTCCCGGTGATATCACCGACGAGCAGGCGCTGTTCTTATCCGACGCGGTGCCCACCGGCTTCATGGGCGCCGACTTCTGCGACATCGCCGGTGGCGACACCGTCGCGGTCTGGGGTGCCGGCGGCGTCGGCCTGATGGCCGCCAGGAGCGCCCTGCTGTTGGGCGCCGAGCGGGCCATCGTCATCGACCGCATCCCGGAGCGGTTGGCCCTGGCGCGCAACGAGTTCGGGCTGGAGACCATCGACTACAAGGCGGTCGACAGTGTGCACGAGACGCTCAGGGAGATGACCGGCGGCCGCGGACCCGATGGCTGCATCGACGCCGTCGGCATGGAGGGCCACGGCACCGGGGTGCAGCAGCTCTACGACCGGGCCAAGCAACTGCTGCGCATGGAGACCGACCGCGCTTCCGCGCTTCGCCAGGCGATCCTGGCCTGCCGCAAAGGTGGAGTGGTGTCCGTGCTCGGGGTATACGGCTTGACCGACAAGTTCCCGACTGGGGTGTTGACCAACAAGGGCCTCACCCTGAAAACCGCTCAACAACACGGACAACGCTATATAACCCGGCTGTTCGATTACGTCGAGCAGGGCGACCTCGACCCCGCCAAGCTGATCACCCACGACGTGTCGCTGGAGGACGGAGTGCGGGCCTACGAGCTGTTCAAGAACAAGAAGGACAACTGCATTCGGGTGGCGATGCGACCGAATGTCCCCAGCGCCGCCCGCGACGAAAGGGCCGCAGCCGATCATGACCGCGCAACCTCCCGATCCTGACCCGACGCAGATCCCCGGCCTCGAGCCCGGAGGAGGCACCGCACCGGGCGCCACCCCCCCGGCCGCGCCCCAGACCTCGGGGGTGTCTGCGCCGCAGCCGCCGAACACCCGACGATTCACTCCCAGTCTCGTGCTGACCGTGGTCGCCGTCGGCGTCTTCGTCCTCGTGTTCATCGCGGTGGCGGTGTTGCTGGTGATGAAGATGACCGGGGCGGCGGGCTAGCATGCCGAAACCTTTCGCGCCGGCTCCTGATTACGTTGGCCGGGTAGCGGGCATAGCCAAATGCATGTCCGACGATGCCGCGCAGGCGCCACAGGAGAATCCGGAGAAGGACCAGTCGCAGTGGGTGACCGGCGACGAGCCCATGACCGGCCCGCAGCGCAGCTACTTGAACACGCTGGCGCAAGAAGCGGGCGAACAGGTCCCCGAGAATCTCACCAAGGCTCAGGCCTCCCGCTTGATCGACGAGCTGCAACAACGAACCGGGCGGGGTGGCTCATGACCATCGGTGCCGACGACGTCCGGCGATTGCTCGCCAGCAAGGACGCGGACACAGCGCTGGTGGTGGTCGAGGGGCGTGCCGCGGTCGTCGCGCCGGCGGATCTGAACTCCGACGAGTACCGGGGCGCCCTGCAGGTCGCGACGCGCGAGGAACTGGTGCAGCGAGTCGGGCACGCAGAGCTGTCCGACCGCGAGTTGGTCGAACAGGCCGAAGAACTCGACACGGCGGTGCGCAATCTCGGTGGCTGACGCCACGAAGGCGGTGCGCCGATCCGGACGGCCGGTCTATGGCGCGACAGTGACGGCGTCACCGACGCGGATGATGCCGTTGGTCACCACGGCGAGGTAAACGCCCGCGCACGCCTGTTTGCCGTGACCGCCTGTGTCCAAACGGTTTTCGGCGGCGGGGATCCGAAGCGCCTGCGGAGCCCGGGGTAACGGGCCGTGCTCGAGCGTGGGCACCACGCAGCGTGACGTGGCCGTCAGGACGCGCAACCGCGTCTCACCCACGGCCATTTCGCCGCCAACCCACTCGTTTTCGGCGTATGGCGGATAGTCGGGCGGTGTCGCGATCACCACATTCGGGCGGTAGCGCAGCGCCTCCACACCGATGTGCTCAAGGGTGGCCGTCGTGATCGCATGCAACGGGGCCTCGTCGGTGAACGATTCACCCGGGGTGGTGGCGGCGATCCGCAGAATGCGGCCACCGACCTCGGCGTCCAGACCGAGTTCGAGCAGTTGCTCCGGATCGGGGCGCACCAGTGTCGCACCGTCGGGGCGCTGGGCGATCAGCCGCACCCGCCGTCCCGTCAAGCGGGAGATCAGCTCGTCGACGCCGGGATCGTCGGCGGCCACGTCGGTCCCATCGGGCAGCCTGATGCGCACTCCCCGGGCGTCCGCGTGCGCGGTGCACGTCAGGAGATCGCGCCATAGCCGGGGATTCTTGGCGCTGGCCACGTGCCCCGTTTCGCCGTCGAGCAGTGCCAATCGCCGGTCGCCGTCGGCGCCACGCTCGTCGACCGGCAGGCAATCGAGGGTCTCGCCCAGCATCGACTTGACCGGATACCGAAGCAACGCCTGCACCCGCATCGGCACCGCCCCGGAAGCGTTAAGGGCGGACGACTTCTCCATGAGGTACCTCGCTCGGTAGTACTGCACACTGTGCCCGAAACCGCCTGGCGTTACCAGTGATCAGCCGCGTGCCGCCGTGACGACGATCGACTGATCACTGGTCTGCCAGGCGCCCATGAACGCGGTGACGCTGACCTGTTCGTTGGCGTGGTCGATGCCGGGGTCGTTGAGATGAACGATATCTCTGCCCGTGTCGATGCCGGTGACGACCAGGAAGTGGTCGGCCTTGGTGCGCTGGTCGTCGGCGTTCAAGATCACCGAGGAGTTGACGAACGCGATGATCTTGCGGTCCTGCGCCAGATATTGCTCGAGCAGGGGCAGGCCGTTGCGATCCCGGTCGGACTCCGCGGTCATCTCCGCTTTGATACCGAAGTGGTCGAGCAGGATGACCAAGTCGGCCATCGAGACCCGCTGTCCGGTCCGGAGTGGCTCGGGTCGTTGCGCGGCGCGTAGATAGGCCCCGGATTGGCCCCCGACGGTGTCGACTCCGCCAGGTCCAGCATCTGCCGCTCGGTCGGCGCGTTGCCGGTGAGTTCACCCACGACGTCGGCGACCGAGACGAGGCCGCAGTTGTCCTCGAGCGACTGCGCCACCCAGTGCTTCGCCGCGGCGGCGGGGTCGCCGTACACGCCGGATGCCGTCGTCGGCGCAGGGCCGCCCGAACGGGCGAGAGGTGTACTGCTCTGTGCCGCAACGACTTTCGTCACTGAGGTGGTAACGGCCGTGGTCGCCGGCGGGGCGGAGCCGCACGCCACCAGCGGCGCACCGGTCAGGGCGATGCACGCGCCCGCCACCGCCACTCGGGCGAGCCGGAAGGTGAACATGAGGGCTAGGAGAAATCCCGTCGACGGTCGGATGGCCAGCAAACGGTAACAACCGTACCGCGCCGCCATGGCCGATTGACCGGTGAACCGTTGTGCCCGGATCAGCTCGGCAGCAGGCGCTTTTTCTGCTCTTCGAATTCCTGCTGCGTCAAAATCCCCGCGTCACGCAGCGACGCGAGTTCGCGCAACTCGGCGGCGATGCTGGTGATGGGACCCCCGGCCACAACCTGCGGCGCGGCCGGCTCGTTCGCCGGGTCCTTCTTCGGCTCGCGCTTGGCCTTGCCGGCGTCGGCGGTCCGGGCCCGCTCGCGACCCAGCGCACCGCCGGTGCCGGCCATTGCGCGCCCGGCCATGCTCGCCACGGCCATCTCGCCGAACAGGCTCCCGGCGCCGCTGGGCGCGGCCGCGGCGGCCGCCTCCGCGGCGGCACCGGCGGTGGTGGTCGGAAGCACCAGGGCGGCCGGGCGAATTGCCGGGGCGGCCGCGGTCCAGCCGGGCGGCACCGAGAGGCCGCCGACCGTGTTCGCCTGGCCCAGGCCCGCCGACGCCAGCGTTCCGAAGCCCCCCGCCGGGTTCGTGATGACCGGAAACGGCGACGGCGGCACCGGGCCCACTCCCGGAAAGGACTGGACCCCGGCCCAGCCGCTGACGATGTCGTCGGTGTGGAAACCGGTCAAGGTGCCCGCGATGTCGAACGGAAGGGCGACCGTGGCCATGGGCGCATCGACGCCGATCCCAACCACTGATGCCGGCCCGTCGAGGAAATAGGTGATGAGATCGGCTCCCAAGTCCAGCCCATCCAGGGCCGTGGGGTCGGCGGCGACGGCGTTGGGCGTGGCCGCAAAGTTGCTCAGCAGGTTGGGCACCGCCGAGAACGACTGCTGGGCCACCGCATTGCGGGTGCTGCCGGCCGCGGTGCCGGTGGCCTGGGCTACCGCCTCGGATTGCGCGGCGTCGGAGTTGGTCGTCTGGTCGGGTGGGGTGAACGGCGTCAGCCGCGTCGCCGCCGCCGCGGAACCCGCGTAGCCGAACATGGCCGCGGTGTCGCGCGCCCACATCTCGGCGTACTCCGCCTCGGTCGTGGCGATCGCGGGCGTGTTCTGCCCGAGAACGTTGGTGGCGACGAGCGTCGCCAACAGGGTGCGGTTGGCTGTGACCACCGGGGGCGGCACCGTCTCGGCGAACGCCGTCTCGTAGGCGAACGCCGCGGTTCTGGCCTGGTTGGCGGCCTCTTCGGCCTGGGCGCCGGTGGCCCGCATCCAGTCCAGGTACGGGGTGATCGCGGCGACCATGGACGCCGCCGACGGGCCCACCCACGGGCCGGACGTCAGGGCCGTGATCTCGGCCTCGTACGAGGTCGCGGTCGATTGCAGCGCGGCGGCCAGTTCGTCCCAGGCCATCGCGGCGGCCAGCATCGGTCCCGACCCCGGACCGGCGTACATCCGCGCGGAGTTAACCTCCGGCGGTAGTACCGCGAAGTCCATGTCGTTCTCCTCCGATTGCATCCACTGACCGCGACGACCTCGATGCGCGTCGTATGGGGATAACCAGCCGAGCAGCAAACAAATCGCATTCCCTCCGGTGCTGCCAGTGCCGCGAGCGAAGACGGCCGAATAAGACCGTCCCCAGCGCTAGCGGACCGGTCTTACGCGTTGTAGGTGCCCCCACGTCAACGATTACAGCGAAACTGTTGCCGTGGGTTAACGATAGGTTACCTGCACATGACGGCGGAAACTCACAAGGGTTCTGCTCGTATTGCGCAAATCACTCTCAGCGGGCTTTCAACGGCATCTGCCCGGGCCGCGCTCGCCGCTCCCGCGCGGTTGCCCGCAGCCTGCCCGTCGACAAATCCGTGGTCAGCGGGGTAGGCGCGCGCCCAGCAAGTCGGGCGGCCCTCCCTTCTGCTTGGATTTGATCCCATCCCCGCGAGTGAGGTCTGTTGATGAAAATTGTGCTGGCCGGCTACGGCAGCCGCGGCGACGTCGAGCCCTGCGTTGCCGTCGCCCGCGAGCTGCGTGGGCGAGGACACGACGTCGTGATCGCGGTCCCGCCCGACAAGCTCGACGTGGCCGAGTCGGTGGGGCTTGCTGCGGTCGCCTACGGGCCCGACAGCCGCGAGCAGATCAACATGGCCACCACCTTCGTCCGCAACGTGCAGAACCCGATGAGCGCGTTGCCGCAAGTCATCGAGCGGGTCACCACCGTGTGGACCGGCAAGAGCGAGACGCTGGCCTCGTTGGCGGCCGGTGCCGACTTGCTGGTGGCCGGGATGAACGAACAGCGGCTCGCCGCCAACGTCGCCGAACATTTCGGCATCCCACTGGCGGCGCTGCACTTCTTTCCCGCCGAGACGTTGGAACTGGGCCGGCTGCAGTCGGACGTCACCAGCGCCGCCGAGGGCGCGCAGCGGCGGGCGCTCGGACTGCCCGGCACCCCGTCGGCGCAATCGCCGCTGGAGATCCAGACATACGACGAGCTGCTGGCGCCCGAGCTGGCCAAACAATGGGCCAGGCCGGGATACCGGCGGCCCTTCGTCGGGTCGCTGACCCTCGGTCTGCCCACCGACGCCGACGACGAGGTGTTGTCGTGGATCGCCGACGGGACGCCGCCGATCTATTTCGGATTCGGCAGCACGCCCGTCACCTCCCCCGCCGAGACGGTCGCCGTGATCAGCGCGGCCTGCGCGCAGATCGGCGAGCGGGCGTTGATCTGCAGCGGCCCAAACGATTTCACCCATATCCTGGCCGCCGACCACGTGAAGATCGTGGAGACGGTGAACCACGGCGCGGTGTTTCCGGCCTGCCGTGCGATCGTGCACCACGGCGGTGCCGGCACCACCGCCGCGGCCCTGCGGGCGGGCGTGCCCATGCTGATTCTCTGGCTGTGGCTCGATCAACCGATCTGGGCCGACGCGATCGGCAAGCTGGAAGTCGGCGTGGGACGGGCGTTCTCGGCCTCCACCCTGGACTCGTTGGTCGCCGACCTGCGCTCGGTGCGTTCTGCGCACTACCTCAGCCGCGCCAGGGAGGTCGCCACCCGGCTGAGCAAACCCGCCGAAAGCGTGGCGGCGGCGGCCGACCTCCTCGAAGGCGCCGCCTGCCGGGCGTAGCGGAGCGCCGGTTCATCCCAGCGGTGGTGCAAAGCCGGAAGGTCGTGTAGAAGGTTCTGGTGCAGGATCCGCCGAATGCGTCGTTCGACCCGCTGATGCTGCGCGAAGCGATGATCCGGCGGCTGTATCGGCGCTTGTCGGCCGAGGGCCACATCAGGGTGCCTGCGGTGCCGGCCCTCATCGACGAGTACGTCGCGCTGTGCGGCAACGTCTGCGCCACCCTGGGCGTCTGGTACACCGCGGAAAACTCCGCTCGGTTGCGGGCGGCGCTGGAAGTCGAGTTGGCGAAGGCCTTCAAGGCCTCCCCCCGTTCGGAGGTATTGATCTCGTATCAGGCTCCGTTCGGGACGGACGTGAATTTCCGGGTCCAAGCCGACTGGCGCACGGTCGAGGCCGATTACGACCAGTGGGTGCAGGTCCGCCCGCCGCCGTTGTTCGGCACCGAGCCGGATGCACGCGTGCTCGCCCTGGCGGCCGAGGCGGCCGACCCTTCGGCCTATCGGGTGCTGGACGTCGGCGCGGGCACCGGACGCAACGCGCTGGCCCTGGCCCGGCGCGGGCATCCGGTCGATGCGGTCGAGATGACCGCCAAGTTCGCGGAGGTGATCGTCGCCGACGCCGCCGGCGAATCGTTGAGCGTGAACGTCATTCAAAGCGATGTCTTCACCGCGATGGAGGGTGTACGCGAGCGCTATCAGCTCATGGTGCTCTCGGAGGTGGTGTCCGACTTCCGCACGACGCGCGAGTTGCGCGGCATGTTCGAACTCGCCACCGAATGCCTGGCGCGAGGCGGCCGGCTGGTGTTCAACACCTTCCTGGCCCGCGACGGCTATGTCCCCGACGACGCCGCCGTGCAATTCAGCCAGCAGTGCAACAGCATGATTTTCACCCGCGACGAGGTGGCCGCCGCGGCGGCCGGCCTGCCCCTCGAACCGATCGCCGACGACTCCGCCTACGAGTACGAGAAGGCCCGGTCGGCTTCGGACGCCTGGCCGCCCACGGGATGGTTCGAGGGATGGGCCGGCGGCCTCGACGTGTTCGACGTCGAGCGTGGTGACTCCCCAATCGAATTGCGCTGGCTCGTCTTTCGCAAGACGGGCTGAGTCGGGCGCCGGTCTACGCGGTCAGATCGCGGGTGGCCGGCCCTTCCAGCAAGGTGCCGTCGGGCGCGAACCGCGACCCGTGCAGCGGGCACTCCCACGCCTTGTCGGCGTCGTTCCAGTTCACGATCCCGCCGAGGTGCGTGCACACGGGTGAGACGCGATGCTCGGTCCCGTCGACGCGGCAGCGCGCCTCCAAATGCCATGGCGGGCCGCTCACCACGCCGCCTTCCCCGTTGACGGGGCTGCGGCGGTGAGTCCGTATCGACGGGGTGATCCAGCCCTTCGTCAGGTTGAAGCCGACCTCGAGGTTGGCCTGCAGGGCGGTCGTCAACCCGGTCAACTCGTGCGGACTCCAGCTGGCGAACGCGCGGGCCCAGTCCATCCGCCCGCCCAGGATGCGGCTCGACAGTGCCAGCGCCGCGGCGGCCCCGTTGGTCATCCCCCACTTGTTGAAACCCGTTGCGACAAAAATGGTTTCGCTGTTCGGCAGGATCGGACCCACATAGGGTAGATGGTCGATCGGGGTATAGTCCTGCGCCGACCAGAAGTGGGTCTGCACGGCGCCCGGGTAGTGCTTGCGTGCCCACGCCGACAGTTCGTCGAGCGCCTGGGACGGACTCTTCTCGCGCCCCACGGTATGACCGGCGCCGCCCACGATCAGCCGCTCCCCGTCCGCGACCGGGGCGTACCGCACCGAACGGGTCGGCGAGTCGGTGGAGATCATCATCGGGCGGGTGATGTTGCCCGGAACCTTGAAGGCCAGGCAGTAGGACCGGCTGGGCTTCACCCGAGCGAAATAACCGCCGCGATCCAGGATCGGGATGCCGGTGGCCAGCACCAGCTGGCGAGCCTGCAGTTCGACGTCCCGCTCGGCGGCGTCGTTGACCTGCACGCGGACCTGCTTGCCGCGCCAGGAGACCCGACGCACCCGGGTGCGCTCGACCAGCCGTCCGCCGCGGTCGAGCAGCTCGACGGCCAGCGAGTCGAGGAAGGGCATCGGGCCGAACTGCGCCTGGTCGGCCAGCCGCACCCCGCCGTGATAGGGGAACGGCACGTCGGCGTCGTCGTCCCACACCGCCGGCAGGCCCACCGCCTGACACGCGGTCAGTTCGGCACGCGCCCGCGGAACGCCCCGCACCGACTGGGCGTAGGTGTAAGCGTCCTCGCGCTGCACGGCGACGCCGTTGGCCTCGCAGTGCGCCAGCACCCACTCCTGGCCTTCGCGGTTGCCGTCCACGTACGCGCGCGCGAGGTCCCGGCCATGCCGCGGTAGCACCTTGGAGAGCTGACTGCCTTGCAGCAGGCTGATTTTGGCGGTGGTGTTCCCGGTCGCGCACGCCCCCACCGTGCGCGCCTCCAGCACCAGCACGTCCTTGCCGGCGCGGGCCAGTAGGACGGCCGTCATCAGGCCGGTGATGCCGGCGCCCACCACGATGACATCGGCGGACACCGAACCTTGGTCAAGCGGGCTGGCGGTCCAGGGCTGTTCGCTTCGTTCTGTCATCCACAAAGAGGTCACGGCTTTGCTGATACCCCGGCCCGGCCCGTGGAAACGCACCCGGCGGGCTCACGCCCGCTTCAACCGCGCTTTGGCCTCCTTCACCGACTCCGCGGCGGCTCGGCTCACCTGCCGCGCCTCGTCGTAGTCCGTTTCGGCGCGGTCGAGTTCCCGTTCGGCCGCCCGCAACGCCCGCGCCGCATCGTCACGACGCCGGCGGGCGCCATCTCGTTCGGCTTGTCGCAGCGACAACGCGTCATCGGCCTCGGCCTTGACGCGTTCGGCGGTGTCGACGGCCGCGCTCAGTTTCTCGCGCCGTTCGGTTTGCGCCTTGGCGTCCGCCGACCGCTTCCGAGCCGGGGCGCCGGGGCGCTTCGCCGGTTCGCTCGGAGTCCCCGCCGGTTCCGGCGCGGCCTCGCCGAAGCCACCGAAACCCGACCACTGCTCGGGCCGGGTCAACCGGCCCAGGCGGTCCCCGATCTGCGGGTCGGCGATGGCGGCCTGCAGCGTGCTGGTGAGGTCTTCGCGCACCGCCGCCGACGGTTGCTTGAGATCGGCCTCCTCGAGCGCCTTGCGGGTGAGCTCGTCGATGAGTTTGCGTTGCTCGGCCGTCAGGTCCCGGATCCGTCCGCCATCCATCGCCGCATGCGCGGCGCGCAGTCGCTCCCCGAGGTCGGCGAGTCGCCGCCGGGTGTCCGCGTGCCGCAGCGCCAGCCGGTTGACGACCCAGGCGGCCGTCGTCGGTTTGTTGGCGGCGGAAATCCGTTTCGCCGCGGCGGTATCGCCGCGCTGTTTGGCGGCGGCGGCCAGTTTGGCGCGTTGCGCGGTGAACTCCTTCGGCGCCACCTCATAGAGGCTGTCGAGTTCGTCATCGGCCATGACGCCATGATCTCGCGCGCACGCCGGTTGCAGGCCCCGGTTACCCCGGGCGGTTTAAAAACCGCATGTCGCGGGATACCTCACCTACAACATCGACTTCGCCGGGCAGAATTCTCAGGCCTGCGAGAACCAGAAAGCAGGGATTCGGCAGCTTCATGATGTCCAAGAACAGCGATCAGTTCGTCGGCCGGATCCTGCGGGTCAGCCGGCCTCGCCGACTCTTGCTCGCGGTCTGCGTGATCGTCGCCGCGGTGGCCGCGATATACGTTGTGTCGATCACACATTGTCTGGGCGGTCACTGCGGGCAGGGCGGCGCGCCCGCGAAAACCGCTGGGCCGGCGCAGATAACGATCACTCCCGCCCCCGACTCGCATGACGTCGACCCGGTCGCCCCGGTCACGGTCAAAGCCGAGAACGGAACCCTGACCGGTGTCGAGATGGTCAACGAGAGCGGCAAGCCGATCGAGGGCGTCATGACACCCGACAACACGGTGTGGAAGCCGACGGTCCCGCTGGGCTACGGACACACCTACACCCTGACCGTCACCAGCAGTGGCGTCAGTGGTGTTGCGGCCAAGCAGGTTTCGTCGTTTTCCACGCTGAAGCCGTCCAATCAGACCAAGGTGTCGTTCACCGCCACGTCGGAGGCCGCGCTGCACGACGGCGGCACCTACGGCGTCGGAACGGTGATCGTGGCGCACTTCGACGAGAAGATCGCGGATCGCGCCGCCGCCGAGCGACAACTGTCGGTGACCACAAACCCGAAAGTCGAGGGATCCTGGTACTGGGTCGACGACCAGAACGCTCATTGGCGGCCCGAGCACTACTACGCGCCCGGCACGACCGTCACCGCGGAGGCGAAGATCTACGGAATAGCGTTGGGCGACGGCCTGTTCGGGCAGGACGACACCAAGGTCTCGTTTCGGATCGGCGACGCACACGTCTCGATCGCCGATGACGCCACCCACCAGGTCAGCGTCTTCGACAACGGAAACCTGGTGCGCACGATGCCGACCAGCATGGGAATGGGCGGCACGGAAAACGTCGGCGGCAAGACTATCTCGCTGTGGACCCCCTCCGGGGTCTACACGGTGCTGGACAAGGGCAATCCCGTCATCATGGACTCCTCGACCTTCGGCCTGCCCAAGAACTCCCGGCTCGGATACCGCGAAACCATCAACTGGGCGACCAAGATCAGCAGCGACGGCATATATCTGCACGAACTCGACGCGACGGTATGGGCCCAGGGCCACCGCGACACGTCGCATGGCTGCTTGAACCTCAACGCCGACAACGCGAAATGGTTCTTCGACTTTTCGGTACCGGGCGACGTAGTCGAGGTCCGCAACAGCGGCGGGCCACCGCTGACGCTGGCCCAAAACGGCGACTGGACGCTCAGCTGGGACGACTGGCGCAAGGGCAGCGCCCTGAAACCGACCTGAGCCCGCAGGTGATCCACCTCATTCGTCGCCTCGTGTTGTGCCCCATTTCACAATAAACTCTTGACTCGTTCCAATTAAGGCGTCATATTGGTGGCGTGTCATCGACGGCCGATTACGCGGGCAGGTTGCGGATGGCCGATCTGCGGGTCACCCGGCCCAGGGTTGCCGTGCTGGAAGCCGTGGACGCCAATCCGCACGCCGACACCGAGACGATCTTCTCGGCGGTACGGGTTGGCCTGCCCGATGTTTCGCGTCAAGCCGTGTACGACGTGCTCAATGCGCTGACCACCGTCGGTCTGGTTCGGCGCATCCAGCCCCTGGGCATGGTCGCGCGCTACGAATCGCGCGTCGGCGACAACCACCACCACGTCGTGTGCCGATCCTGCGGGATCATCGCCGACATCGACTGCGCCGTCGGTGAGGCTCCCTGCCTGACGCCCTCGGACGACGACAACGTTCTCGATGGCTTCATTCTCGACGAGGCCGAAGTCATCTACTGGGGCCTGTGTGCCGATTGCTCGACGACAGGTTCTTAGATCACAGCCCGTGATCGCAGCCCGATTCACCCACCCTCGAAAGGAATGCTGTGTCATCTGATACATCCGCCAGCCGCCCTCCCCAACCCGACGCCGGGTCGGCTAGCAACAGCGAAAGCGAAAACCCAGCAATCCCTTCACCGCAGCCCAAGTCGAGCGCCCCGCGGACCAACCAGGACTGGTGGCCCAACCAGGTCGATGTATCGCGCCTGCACCCGCATGCTCCCCAGTCCGACCCGCTCGGCGAGGACTTCGACTACGCCGAGGAGTTCGCCAAGCTTGATGTCGAGGCGCTCAAGGCCGACATGATCAAGCTGCTGACCACCTCGCAGGACTGGTGGCCCGCCGACTACGGCCACTACGGTGGCCTGTTCATCCGGATGAGCTGGCACGCCGCCGGCACCTACCGCATCTATGACGGCCGCGGTGGCGGCGGCCAGGGCATGCAGCGCTTCGCTCCGCTCAACAGCTGGCCGGACAACGCGAGCCTGGACAAGGCGCGCAGGCTGCTGTGGCCGCTGAAGAAGAAGTACGGCAACAAGATCTCCTGGGCGGACCTGCTGCTGTTCGCCGGGAACACGGCCCTGGAATCCATGGGGTTCAAGACGTTCGGCTTCGCCTTCGGCCGCGAAGACGTCTGGGAGCCCGAGGAGATTCTCTTCGGTGAAGAGGAAGAGTGGCTGGGAACCGACAAGCGCTACTCGGGTGAACGCGACCTCGCGCAGCCCTACGGTGCCACCACCATGGGTCTGATCTACGTCAATCCGGAAGGCCCCGAAGGCAAGCCGGACCCGGTCGCGGCGGCGATCGACATCCGCGAGACCTTCGGCCGGATGGCGATGAACGACGAGGAGACGGCCGCGCTGATCGTCGGCGGCCACAGCTTCGGCAAGACGCACGGTGCCGGCGACGCCGACCTGGTCGGTCCGGAACCTGAGGCAGCCCCGATCGAACAGCAGGGGCTGGGCTGGAAGAGCTCGTTCGGCAGCGGCGTGGGCAAGGACGCCATCACCAGCGGCCTCGAGGTGGTCTGGACGCCGACGCCGACCAAGTGGGACAACTCCTTCCTGGAGACGCTGTACGGCTACGAGTGGGAGCTCACCAAGAGCCCCGCCGGGGCCTGGCAGTTCACCGCAAAGGACGGCGCGGGCGCCGGGACCATTCCGGATCCGTTCGGTGGGCCGGGGCGCGCCCCGACAATGCTGGTCACCGACATCTCGTTGCGGGAAAGCCCGATCTACCGCGACATCACGCGGCGCTGGCTGGACCACCCCGAGGAGCTGGCCGACGCCTTCGCCAAGGCGTGGTACAAGCTGCTGCACCGCGACATGGGACCGGTCACCCGCTTCCTGGGGCCGTGGATTCCCGAACCGCAGCTGTGGCAGGACCCGGTGCCGGCCGTCGACCACGCGCTGGTCGACGAGACGGACGTTGCGGACCTGAAGAGCAAGGTCCTGGCGTCCGGTCTCTCCGTTCAGCAGCTGGTCAAGACCGCCTGGTCGGCCGCGGTCAGCTACCGCAACACCGACAAGCGCGGTGGCCCGAACGGCGGGCGGCTGCGACTCGAGCCGCAGCGGAGCTGGGAGGTCAACGAGCCCTCCGAACTCGACAAGGTGTTGCCCGTGCTGGAGCGGATCCAGCAGGACTTCAACGCCTCGGCCTCCGGCGGGAAGAAGATCTCGATCGCCGACCTGATCGTGCTGGCCGGTTCCGCGGCGGTCGAGAAGGCGGCCAAGGACGCGGGCTACGAGATCTCGGTGCATTTCGCCCCCGGGCGCACCGACGCCTCGCAGGAGAGCACCGACGTGGAGTCGTTCGCCGTGCTCGAACCGCGGGCCGACGGGTTCCGCAACTACGCGCGGCCCGGCGAGAAGGCCCCGCTCGAGCAGCTCTTGTTGGACCGGGCCTACATGCTCGGTGTGACCGGTCCGGAGCTGACGGTGCTCGTCGGCGGGCTGCGCGCGCTGGGCGCCAACCACGGCGGCAGCAAGCACGGTGTGTTCACCGACCGGCCGGGCGCGTTGACGAACGACTTCTTCGTCAACCTGCTCGACATGGGCACCGAGTGGAAGGCCTCGGAGACCGCGGAGAACGTCTACGAAGGGCACGACCGGGCCTCCGGCGAGCTCAAGTGGACCGCGACCCCGAATGACCTTGTGTTCGGCTCGAACTCGGTGCTGCGCGCGCTGGCCGAGGTTTACGCCCAGGACGACAACCACGGCAAGTTCGTGGAGGACTTCGTCGCGGCGTGGGTGAAGGTTATGAACAACGACCGGTTCGACCTCAAGTAAGACCCGGTCACCGGCAAGAAACGGCACCCCGCGAGCCATGCGCTCGCGGGGTGCCGTTCCTTCATGCCGCCCTCTTTCATGGACGATGCGCCCGCGATCTCGCGACACGTAAACCACGCACACGACACACCGCGATCGGTCGCCCTGGTTTATGTCTCGTATGGCGGAGAAGGATGTCCAGGTCAGCGATCCAGGTCCCACTGCCCGAAATCGGCGGCGAGGACATCGTCGACGTCGACATTGATGCCGCCCAGCAGCGGGCCCGGATTTCCCGGGCTGTTGACAACCGTTTGGTAGAGCACAGCGGCGGGTTCGCGCTCGCCGTGCGACCACGACCTGGTCTGCCACGCCCACTGGTGCCCGGCGCTGGTGGACGGCCCGATCACCCCGTCCCTGATGGCCCACCCGCACGCCCGGGCATGCCCGTAGATGCCGGTGCGACCCACACCCAGCACCGAGTTGATACCTCGAAACCATTGGACGGCAACGCTATTCCACGTGTTGGCGTCGATGTCATCGTCGACGCTGAAAAAGATCGGGGCCGAGTTCGGGCCGCCGGCCGCCGAGTGCAGCTGCATGGCCGTGTGGGCGTCCGCGACGCCGCCGTCATAGCCGCGGGTGAGATCCGACGGGTCCGGCCAACCGGGCTTGCCGTATTGGAAGTTGCTGACGATATGCAGGCCCGCCGCGCGCAGCGCATCGGCGTACTCCCGGGTCAGCGGCTTGGCTTCGAAGTTGGCGCCCGGCCGCGACTGCGACACGTAGTTCACCACGCCGTCATAGCCCGCCGACTTGATCTCCTCCGGTGCGATCCTGCGCTCGGCGAAATCGATCAGCCTCATGCCGGCCGCCGAGGCTTTCGGGGCGGCGGGGCTTGCCGCCACCGCGCCCAGGCCGAGCAGGGCCGGCGCCACGACATAGGCGCCGGCGTATTTGAGGACCTCGCGCCTCGACGGCGACCACCGATCGCCGCGTCCACCCGGTCCGGCCGAATCCCGCACCGCGCGATGGTAACAAAAGGCACGGGCCTTCCTCAGAGCGATCTTCGCCGGTCAGCGCCGCTGGGCCGAGGCGCCTCGCGTGCGGAACCGACCGGTCGGAAAGCGGGCGGACACCGGCCAGTGGCATGATCTTTGCGTGTCGGACATCCCGGGGGCCGCCTGCGCGAGGGACGGTGGGTTTCCGGCTCGTTGCGCACGATTAGGTGATCGAACTATAGTCTGGACACATGTCCAGTTTGCTGTCGCGGAGTTCGGGAGTCCGTTGACCGCGATGTATTCGGCGCCATTCCGCGGTCATTTTCCAGCAAAGAAGAGTTGAGTATGCGAATTGCCCTGCTGTCCTACCGTAGTAAGACACATTGCGGCGGACAGGGCGTCTACGTGCGCCATCTCAGCCACGGCCTGGTGGAGCTCGGCCACGACGTCGAGGTGTTCTCCGGCCAGCCGTATCCCGACCTGCTCGACCCGCGGGTCCGGCTCACCGAAGTGCCCAGCCTCGACCTGTACCGGGAACCCGACCCGTTCCGGGTGCCGCGGCCCAGCGAGATTCGCGACTCGATCGACCTGCGGGAATTGCTCACCACGTGGACCGCGGGCTTTCCCGAACCGCGGACGTTCACGATGCGGGCCGCGCGGTTACTTGCCCAGCGCACAGCCGATTTCGACGTCGTCCACGACAACCAGAGCCTGGGCACCGGATTGCTGCGCATCGCCGAGGCGGGACTTCCCGTGGTGGCCACCGTGCACCACCCGATCACCCGCGACCGGGTGCTGGATCTGGCGGCAGCGCGATGGTGGCGAAAACCGTTGGTGCGCCGCTGGTATGGGTTCTTGGACATGCAGCAGGAGGTCGCCCGCCACATCCCCGACCTGTTGACGGTCTCCTCGTCGTCCGCGTCCGACATCATCGCCGACTTCGGCGTCGCGCCCGACCAACTTCACGTGGTGCCGCTGGGCGTGAACACCGAACTGTTCAAACCGGGATCGGGCCCCCGCGAGCCCGGCCGCATCATCGCGATCGCCAGTGCCGATACCCCGCTCAAGGGCGTCCGCACCCTGCTGCAAGCGGTCGCCCGGCTGCGCACCGTGCGTGATCTCGAGCTGCGGCTGGTTGCCAAGGTGGAACCCAACGGCCCGACCCACAAACTCATCGCCGAACTCGGGATCTCCGACATCGTGCACATCACCAGCGGGCTGTCCGACGCCGAGCTGGCAGCCCTGTTCGCCTCCGCGGAGGTCGCCTGCATTCCGTCGCTCTACGAAGGCTTTTCGCTCCCAGCCGTGGAAGCCATGGCCAGCGGCACCCCGATCGTCGCCAGCCGGGTCGGTGCCCTGCCGGAAGTCCTCGGGACCGACGGTGCTTGCGCCGAACTGGTGCCGCCCGCCGACGTCGATGCGCTGACCCACGCGCTCGGTGAACTGCTGGACTCACCGGAAAAGCGCCGCAGCCTCGGGAAGGCGGGACGAACCCGCGCCGTCAACGTCTTCAGCTGGGAAGCCGTGGCCGCGCAAACCGTTCGGGTCTACGAGCGGGCGATCGCACGCAACGCGCAGAGCGAAGCGCCATGCTGACAGTCGATTTCGACCGGCTGGGGATCGGACCGTCGAGCAAGGTCATCGACGTGGGTTGCGGAGCCGGCCGGCACGCGTTCGAAGCGTATCGCCGCGGCGCCGACGTCGTGGCCTTCGATCGCGACGAGGCCGAATTGCGTTCGGTGGACACCATTTTGCGCGCGATGGCCGAAGCCGGCGAGGCGCCCGCCGGTGCCTCGGCGAAGGTGGTCGTCGGTGATGCGCTGAAGTTGCCCTACGCCGACGAGACGTTCGACTGCGTCATCGCTTCGGAGATCCTGGAGCACATTCCCGACGACGACGTGGCGATCGCCGAGCTGATCAGAGTGCTCAAAGCCGGTGGCACGCTGGCGGTCAGCGTCCCACGGTGGCTGCCCGAGCGCCTGTGCTGGTTGCTGTCCGACGAGTACCACGCCAACGAGGGTGGCCACGTACGCATCTACCGGGCCAGCGAGCTGCGCGGCAAGATCGCCCGCGACGGAATGGCACTGACCCACACCCATCACGCCCATGCGCTGCACTCCCCCTTCTGGTGGCTCAAATGCGCTGTGGGAGTGGAGAACACCGACCACCCCGCGGTGACCGCCTACCACAAGCTCCTGGTTTGGGACCTGATGCAGCGGCCCAAGATCACCCAGCTGGCGGAGTCGCTGCTCAACCCGCTGGTGGGCAAAAGCGTAGCGATGTACTTCGTCAAGCCGCAGGAGGCGAAAAGCCAGGCGACTGAGGGATATTCAGTTGCATCGGTCTAGTGTGCCAGCCGTTGCGGGGGTGTTGACTCCCGAGCAGTGCCGCCAGACCGCGCTTTCCATCGCCGCCGCACAGGAATCGACTGGTGCCATCCCCTGGTTCGAGGGCGGGCACACCGATCCGTGGGACCACATCGAGTGCGCGATGGCGCTGACCACCGCCGGAATGCTGGAGCCGGCGCGCGCCGCGTTCGACTGGAGCCGGCGCACCCAGCGCTCGGATGGATCCTGGCCAATCCAATTCCGGTCGGGGGTCATCGAAGACGCCAACAGCGACAGCAATTTCTGCGCCTACATCGGCGCCGGGGTGTGGCACCACGTGCTGGTCACCGGCGACGAGTCATTCGCGGCGGAAATGTGGCCGGTGGTGCACAAAGCGATCGACTTCGTCATCGACATGCAGGTCGGTTACGGCGAGATCGGTTGGGCCCGAAGCGAAGCCGGTGTGTTGCCGGAGGCCCTGCTGACAGGGTGCTCGAGCATCTACCACAGCATCCGCTGTGCGCTTGCCCTGGCCGCGTTGGTCGGCGACCCGCAGCCGGAGTGGGAGTTGGCGCTCGGCCGTCTGGGGCACGCTATCTCCGCGCATCCCGAGGCGTTCACCGAAAAGGACCGCTACTCGATGGACTGGTACTACCCCATCCTCGGTAGCGCCTTGCGTGGCCCGGCGGCGGCCGCGCGCATCAAGCAGCGTTGGGATGCCTTCGTGGTCGACGGCCTGGGCATCCGGTGCGTCGGCGACCGCCCGTGGGTGACGGGCGCCGAAACATGCGAGCTGGTGATGGCGCTGGACGCGATCGGACAGCACTCCGACGCCTACCGTCAGTTCGCCGCGATGCAGCATCTGCGCGAGGACGACGGATCTTATTGGACGGGACTGGTTTTCGCCGACGGCAAACGGTGGCCGGAAGAGCGCACCACCTGGACGGGCGCGGCCGTGATCTTGGCGGCGGACGCCCTGTCGAACACCACCGCCGGTGCGGGCATCTTTCGCGGCGACGAGCTGCCACCGGGTTTGCAGACCGACTTCGACTGCGAATGCGTGGTCACCGGCCCCGGCCGGTAAGCCACGGGCTGGCTAGACCCGCTCCCCCGGCTGACCGCTGACTCGTTCGAGCAGCCGCAACGATCCGGTGGCCGATACCTCCCGGAACTGTCCGGAATCGAGTGCGCGGCAGTAGATGTAGTAGGGCGGGCGCCCGCCGTCCTTCGGGTCGGGAAATACGTCGTGGATGACCAGCGCCCCACCGGGGGCGACCCACTTGGCCCAGCCGTCGAAGTCCTGGTTCGCGGCGGCTTCGCTGTGGCCGCCGTCGATGAACAGGAACTGCAGCGGCGCCCGCCACGCCCGTGCCACCAGCGGCGACTTGCCGACGATCGCGACGACGTGATCGTCCAACCGGGCGGTGTCGAGCGCCCGGCGAAACGTCGGCAGCGTGTCGAACAGGCCCGTCACCTCGTCCACCATCGACGCGTCGTGATACTCCCACCCGGCCTGGTGCTCCTCGGACCCGTGGTGGTGGTCGACCGTGTAGAGCACGCTGCCGGTTTGTTGGGCGGCCGCACCCAGCAGCAGGGTGGATTTGCCGCAGTAGGTGCCGATCTCGACGCCCAGACCGCCGCCGAGATACCGCAGCGCGGCGTCGTACAACGCGCGCCCCTCGTCGGCCGGCATGAAACCTTGTACCTGCTCGGCCAGCGCGAACAAGCGCTCGGGCGCACTCGCGTCGACGTGACTCATCAGCTGAACCTATCGCCTCGATCGCCGCTGCCGACACCGTGGTCGCTGTTCGCGCTCAGCGATCACCGGAGCTCTGTTCACCGGGTGTGCGGCGGCCAGAGCGCCTTCGCCTTACCATCATGGACGTGCGCGCCTTGCTTATCCGCAAATTTGCTGGTGTCGGACTCGCCGCGGTCACGGCCGCGGCCGCCGCGTTGCTGCCCGCCACGGTGCTGCCGCCCGGGGCCCCGGGGGCGGCGCCACCGGCCGCGGCCGCGAACTGCCCGCCGGTACAGGTCGTGTTCGCCCGGGGGCGCAACGAATCGCCGGGGCCGGGTGTGCTGGGCAACGCGTTCATCAGCGCCCTGCGGTCCAAGGTGAACAGGACCGTGGGCGTGTACGCCGTGCAATATCCCGCCGACACCGAGGTCGCCCAGGGCGCCAACGACATGAGCCACCACATCCAGGACATGGTCAACAGCTGCCCAGACACCAGGTTGGTGCTGGGCGGCTATTCGCTGGGCGCGGCGGTCACCGACGTCGTGCTGGCGGCGCCCATCGGCGCGTTCGGTTTCGACAGCCCGCTGCCGCCGGGCATCGATCAGCACGTCGCCGCCGTCGCCCTGTTCGGCAATGGCAGCCAATGGGTGGGTCCGATCACCAACTTCAGTCCCGTCTACAACGACCGGACCATCGAGTTGTGCCACGGTGCCGATCCCATCTGCAATCCCGCCGACCCGAACACGTGGAAGGAAAACTGGCCGCAGCACCTCGCCGGGGCCTACATCGACGCGGGCATGGCCAATCAGGCCGCCGACTTCGTCGCCAGCAAGCTCTGAGTCAGGCGGCCGCCGCTTGCGTTTAGCCCGGCACAGACGGGTATTAGGAACTCCAGGTGCGCGCGGAGGGACTAGCCATTGCCGGATGACCAGATCGTCGACCTCAGATCCGCGCTGGCGCGACTGGCGCGCCACGACAAGCAGCTGATCGAGACCGACCATCCGATCGACCCGATCGGCGAACTCGCCGGCGTCTACCGCCGCATCGGCGCCGGCGGCACCGTCGAACGACCGACGCGCATCGGACCGGCCATGATCTTCAACAACGTGACCGGCTTTCCGGGCTGGCGGGTGCTGGTCGGGTTGATGGCCAGCCGCAAACGCGTCGGCATCCTGCTCGAGTCGCCGGCCGACCGGCTCACCCAACGCATGGCCGATGCCTACGAAAACGCCTTGGGCCCAGCGGATTTCACTGGCCACAATGCGCCCTGCCAAGAGGTGGTCCATCGCGCCGATCACCCGGACTTCGATCTGCGTACCCTGCTGCCCGCGCCCACCAACACCGACCTGGACGCGGGGCCGTACTTCTGCCTGGGTTTGGTGCTGGGCAGCGACCCCGAACTGGGCACCGATGTCACCATCCACCGGCTGTGCGTGCAGGGCCGTGACGAGATGACGATCTTCTTCGCACCCGGCCGCCACATCGACGCCTTCCGGCAACGCGCCGAGGCCGACGGACGCAAGTTCGAGATCACGGTCAACATGGGCCTGGACCCGGCGATCCCGCTGGGCGCCACGTTCGAGGCGCCCACCACCCCGCTCGGCTACGACGAGCTCGCCATCGCCGGCGGCTTGCGCGGCAAACCCGTCGAACTGGTCAAGGGCGTCACGGTCGACCAGAAGGCGATCGCCACGGCCGAGGTCGTCATCGAGGGCTACATCATCCCCGGCGAACGGCAGGCCGAAGACCAGAACACCCACACCGGCCACGCCATGCCGGAGTTCCCCGGCTATGACGGCCCGGCCAACCCGGCCTTGCCGGTGATCAAGGTGACCGCGGTGACCACCCGCACCGATCCGATTCTGCAGACCCTGGTGGGCCCCGGCGAGGAGCACGTCAGCCTCGCCGGAATCCCCACGGAGGCCAGCATTTTCCACGCCCTGCACGCCGCCATGCCCGGCTTCGTCACCGACGTCTACTCCCACAGCGCCGGCGGCGGTAAGTTCCTGGCCGTCCTCAAGTGCAACAAGACCAAGGCCTTCGATGACGGCCGCGCGCGCCAAGCCGCGCTGGTGGCGTTGGGCGTCTATTCGGAACTGAAGAACGTCATCCTGGTCGACGGCGACGTCGACATCTTCGACAGCGACGACGTGCTGTGGGCGATGCAGACCCGGATGCAGGGCAACCGCGACATCATCACGATTCCCGGGGTGGCCGGTCATGTTCTGGATCCGACCCAGCAGCCCGAGTACGACCCGACGCTGCCGGCCAAGGGCACCACGTGCAAAACGATTTTCGACGCCACCGCACCGTTTCGCATGCAAGCCCAGTTCGAACGGGCGCACTTCCGCGATGTCGACCCCCGCCCGTATGCCCCCGATCTGGACTTGGAGTATCCGTGATGACCCAGCCGAACCAACCCGACCGCGTCATCGTGGGCATCACCGGAGCCACCGGAATCGTCTACGGCGTGCGGGCGCTCGATGTGCTGCGCAGCGTCGGCATCGAAACCCACCTCATCGTCACCCGTGCCGGGCACCTGACCCGCGCCTACGAAACCGATCTCACCCGGGAGCAGATCGAGGCCCGCGCCGACCACGTGTACAGCGTCACCGACGTCGGCGCCCCCATGGCGTCGGGTTCCTTCCTCACCCGGGGCATGCTGATCGCGCCCGCATCAATGCGCAGCGTGGGCGAGATCGCCAACGGCGTGTCCAGCTCACTGCTGTCCCGGGCCGCCGACGTCGTCCTCAAGGAGCGTCGCCGCCTGGTGCTCATGGTGCGCGAGGCGCCGCTGAACCTGATCCACCTGCGCAACATGGCGACGATCAGCGAAGCCGGCGGCACCATCTTCCCGCCGGTGCCGGCCTTCTACTTCCGGCCTACCAGCCTCGAGGACATCGTCGATCACTCCGTCGGCCGGGCCCTGGACCAATTCGGCATCCACACCGACGTCTTCCCGCGCTGGGACGACGACCTGCGCCGGACCGTGATGCAACACGAGATGCAACACGAAACGCCGGAAGTGCCGGAAGCGCAGGAAGCACCGGAAGTGCCGACGGGCCACGCCTAACGCAGGTTGGTGGGGTTGAGGTCGTCGGGCATCTGCTGGCCGGCGTCCTCGTAGGCCTTCTTGATCGCGGCCATCGCCGGCGCGCCGTAGTCGCGCTTCTTCGCGACCACCATGTCGTAGCTGGCGCGCAGCGAATCCAGCTGGCCGCGGAATTCGGGAATCACGTGGCGGCCCATCAATTCGTAGCTGCGCAGCGTGGCCTCGCGGTCCGCCCAATCCCCGGCCAGCACCAAAAAGCCCCCGAACCCGCCGGTGATGTTCTGCAACCGGTGCAGCGCCTCGATCATGTCGTCGGGCGTGCCCACGATGGCGGCGTCCTCCTCGATCTCCTGCTCGAGCGTGTAGTCGTTCTTCAGCCCGGCGACCCGTTTGAAGTATCCGACGCGTTCGGCCTCGCGCCCCTCGATCACCTCGGACTTGGCCTGTTCGCGGGTGGGCGCGAGATGGGCCCGGATCACCAGGCGCCATTCGTCGCGGCGCAGCTGCTTGCCGCTTTCGGCGGCGGCCTTCTCGCCGAGCGCCCAGTGCGCCGCCAGGTCCTTCTTGCCGCCGATCAGGCCGGCGCCCAGCGATAACACCCCCACGCCGTGCGTGCCCGCGGCCGTCATGCCCGACGGCGAGGTGCTGGACGCGACGGCGATCGGCATCGACCCGTTGACCGGAAGCAGCTGCAGCCGAGCCTCATTCAGGGTGAACCAGTCGCTGTGATGGGTGACGACCTCACCGGCGAGCAGCCGGATGATCACGCCCAGGGCCTCGTTCATCCGCGGGCGCTGCGTGCTGGGATCGATGCCCATCATCGTGGCGTCGGAGATCAGCGCCCCGGGCCCCACGCCCAACATGGCCCGGCCGTGGGTCAGGTAGTCGAGCTGCACGAACCGGTCGGCCACCATCATCGGGTGGTGATACGGCAGGCTGACGACGCCGGAGCCGAGCTTGATCCGCCGGGTCCGTTGCCCGGCGGCCGCCAGGAACATCGCCGGATCGGCGATGTTCTCCCATGCCGCCGAGTGGTGCTCGCCCACCCACGCCTCGTCGAAGCCCCACCGGTCGCACCATTCGATGAGCTCGAGGTCCCGCTCGTAGGTGGTCAACGGGCTCTCGCGGACCGGGTGGTAGGGCGCGATGAATGTTCCGAACCTCAACATGCCGTCCTGCTCCTATGATCTACGTCAACGTTCATGTTCAACTGATGACAGCAAGGGGCGCCTCGATGCTCGATCCCGCCGCATACCGCACCATCGATGTCGCCGTGGACGGCGCGACCGCCGTCGCCGTGCTGACGCTGAACCGGCCGGACAAGGCCAACGCCGTCGACGACGTGATGCATTCGGAGCTGTCGCGGGTATTCGCGGCGGCCCAAGACGACGTCCGGGTGCGCGCCGTCGTGCTGACCGGGGCGGGCCGGACCTTCTCCGCCGGCGGCGACGAGTCCAGCGATCGGCAGTACGCGTCCAGTTCGGGACGGACCCCGATCGAGGAGGCGCGCCACATCGTCGACGACATCGTCGGGCTGACCAAGCCGCTCGTCGCCGCCGTCAACGGCCACGCCATCGGGCTGGGCGCGGTGCTGGCCACCCTGGCCGACGTCTCCTACGTCTCGGAGCGGGCGAAACTCGGTGACCTGCATGTGCACGCCGCGCTGCCGGCGGGCAACGGGGCCGCGGTGATCTGGCCGCTGCTGGTCGGGCTCAACCGCGCCAAATACTTGCTGATGACCGGCGAGGTCCTCACCGCGGCGGAGGCCGAACGCCTCGGGCTGGTCACCCGCGTCGTCCCGCCGGCCGATGTGGTGCCGTCGGCGCTGGCGATGGCGCAACGACTCGCCACGCTGGCCCCCCAGGCGGTGCAGGGCACCAAGGCCGCGGTGAATCGGCTCCTCGCGATGGCCTCGGGCGCGGTCCTGCCGTTCTCCCTCGCGCTCGAGGCGGCCGCCATGGAGCATGACGACTTCCGCGCCGCGATGGCGAAGTTGGGCCGCGCGTGAGGCTTGCATCAATAGGGACGCTAGGACCCTCCCTGAGAATTGTCAACGTCAACGTTCACGTTGACAAGCGCGTTAATCCTCAGGTCAGTCCCCCGGATGGCGTATTTTGACAACGCGACACCCGCACACCAGGAGGCCGACGATTCCCGCCGCACGCCAGCACAGCGACAACGCGCGGCGCCGCCACGAGCGGCGCACGGCTGACCGCCGCGCGTCCAACGAGCGCTGGCAGACCATCCTCAAGGGCGCCGCGGAGGTGTTTCGCCGAGAGGGGTTCGCCCGCGCCCGGCTGGAGGACGTCGCGGTCGAGGTGGGCATCAACCGCGCCTCGCTGTACTACTACGTGGGCACCAAAGAGGAATTGCTGGTCGCGCTCATCGAGCAGCCGGCCTACGAGATGACCCGGCACTGCCGCGACGCGCTCGAATCGGATGCGCCACCCGAGCAGAAGCTGCGTCGCGCGCTGGACTCCTACATCAGCGACCTGGCCACCTATCCCGAGCTCTTCCTGCTGTTCGGCGAGAGTCAGCACATCGCAACGATTCCGGAGGCACAGGGCATCGTCGCCAACGCCGACGCCTACGGCAAGACGCTGCTGGCGATCATCGAAGAGGGTGTGGCCGGGGGCGTGTTCCGCGCGGATCTGGATCCGCGGCTGGCCATGCTCGGCATCCTGGGCATGCACAACTGGATCCACCGTTGGTATGTCCCCGGCGGGCGCAACTCGCTGACCGAGATCGGCGACGCCTTTGCGGCCATGGTGCTGTCCAGCCTGCGGCCCTGATCCCCAGACTGTACGCAATCGCACCCTCTGTGCGGCGACGAACTGCGTTGACGCGGCGCTTGAGCCTAGGATTGAATGCAATCTGCAGTAATGCTTGGTCCGTGCCGTCAGCCGAGAGGAGACGCGATGCCGCGTCTGAAGCCGATTCCGCGCGATGAAGTCACCGACGAATTCACGTTGAAGATGTATGACTTCATGTTCGGCGACCGTGACCCGGTGGCCGAGCCCGGCACGGTGGGCGGCACTCCGGGCAACTGGTGGACGGTGATGGCGCAGTCCCCCGCCGCGCTGCGCCACGCCGTGCGCGGCTTTCGCCTCTACCGCGAAGAGGTGTCCATCCGCGCCGATCACCGCGAGCTGGGCCAGATCCGGGCGGGCTGGGTGGTCGGCAGCCAGTTCGTCTTCTCCCAACACTGCAAGGCGTGCCGGTCGGCGGGGTTGTCCGAGGAGAAGATCGACGCGATCCCGTCCTGGCAGACGGCGGACTGTTTTGACCCGGCCGAGCGGCTGCTGCTGGCCTACACGGATTGCCTTGCGGGACAGCACGGCCGGGTGCCCGAGCGGCTGATGACCCAGCTGCGGGAAGTTTTCAGCGACACCGAGATCCTCGAATTCACCTACACCACCACCATGTACGTGATGCACGCGATCATGTCCCGGGCATTGCGGCTGGAATTCGACGATGTCGACGACCCGACCGTCGAGGTCGTCGACCCGGAAGGCGGCGGTGTGCTCGACATCGGCGCAGCGACGTCCGGGGGTGACTGAGGTGAGCGAGATGGACGGCCGCTCGCAGCTGGCGTACCGGCTGATCAGGCGTGCCATCGCCGAGGGCGAGTTCGAGCCGGGCTCGCGCCTGGTCGAACAACGCATCGGCGAGATGTTCGACCTGTCCCGCACCCCGGTGCGAGAAGCGTTGCGGGCCTTGGCCGCCGACGGCCTGGTCACCATCGAGCGCAACCGCGGCGCCATCGTGGCCACCATGTCCGAGACCGACATCCGCGACCAGTACGAACTGCGCGCCCGCCTGGAGTCGCTGGCCGCCGAACGCGCCGCGACCCGGATGCGCGACGACGCCATCGCGGCACTGGACGCCGCGATCGTCGAGTTCGACCACGGCATCGAGCTGGTATCGAAGGGTTCGGCCGACGCCGGGCTGCGCCGGATCACCGCCGCCAACAGCGCCTTTCATCAGGCCATCGTGGTGGGCGCCCAGCATCGGCGGCTATCCGCTCTGCTGGAGCACGCCGTCGATATCCCCCTGGTGTATCAGGTGTTTCGGCATCAGACGCGGGAGGAACGGGAGCGGTCGAATCTGTTCCACCGCATGGTGCGCGACGCGATAGCGGCCGGGGAACCGCTGCGCGCCGGTGCGCTGATGGCCGAGCACATCCTGCAGGGCCGCGATTCCCTGCTGTCGTTGCGGTCGCAGCGGGGTCGCGAGACGGAAACGCACGCTTCGTGACCGTCGGCCTCGGTGACCGGTTTCGGCTGGACGGCCGCGTCGCCGTCGTGACCGGGGCGACGTCCGAATTGGGGCTGGCGATCGCGCGAGCGCTCGGGGCGGCGGGCGGGCGAATTGCGTTGGCAAGCCGGCGCCTCGATGAGCTCGAAGCGCGCTGCGCCCAGCTGCGCGATGACGGCATCGACGCCGCCGCCTTCCGGGTGGACGTGAGCGATCACGAATCGTGCACGGTGGCAACGGATCTGATCATCGATCGGTTCGGCGGCGTGGACGTGCTGGTCAACAACGCCGGTGTGGGCACGGCCGCACCGGCGACGCGCGAGGACCCGGCGCAGTTCCGGCGCACCGTCGAGGTCAACCTGATGGGCGCCTACTGGATGAGTCAGGCGTGCGGGCGATCGATGCGGCCCGGTTCGGCCGTGGTGATGATCAGCAGCATCCTGGGGCTGACCACGACTTCGCTGCCGCAGGCCGGCTACGTGTCGAGCAAGGCGGGGCTGCTGGGACTCACCCGCGACCTGGCCCGACAGTGGACCGGCCGCAAGGGCATTCGGGTCAATGCGGTGGTGCCGGGATTCTTGTCGACCGGCCTGACCGAACTCACCCCCGACGGGTTCAACGACGACTTCGTCGCCACCCGGGTACCGGCGGCGCGGTTGGGTGAACCCGACGAGGTCGCCGCCGCGGTGCTGTTCCTCGCCAGTCCGGCGGCCTCATTCGTCAGTGGTGCCGTGCTGCCCGTTGACGGTGGCGCCCTGATCACCTGACCGGCGAGCGAACAGCAGGCCGCGCAGGTGTTCGGTGACGGCGGGGTCGATCAGTTCCGGCTCGTAAAGCAGGTCTGGCGGGAAGTACAGCACGATCTCGTCGATGCCCACCTGCTGCCACCCGGCCACCCATTCGTCGAACGCCTGCACCGACGACCAGATGGGGTCGGGCGTGGTGGCCGGGCTGCCGGCCAGAATCTGGCGACGGATGGTCGCGGGGTCGCGGCCGGATTCGGTGCAGAACTCGTCGAGGGTGGCCGATCGCCGTGCGGTGAGCTCCAGCAGCCGCGGCGACGACAGCCCCCATCCGCCGAACGAGCTCCAGATATCGCCGAACCGGGCCACCAGCTGCAGGCTCGAACGGGCGTGCGCGGCAACACAAATCGGGGGCCGGGGCCGTTGCAGCGGCGGCGGTCGCAACCGGAAATCACTCACCCGGTAGTGGGCGCCGGAAAAGTCGACCGGTTCGGCGCGCAGCAGCGCATCGATCAGTTCGACCGCTTCGGCGAATCTCTCCGCGCGTTCCACGCGCGGCCAGGCCGCGCTGCCGACCATTTCGTGGTCGGTGGGGGCATAGCCGGCGCCGAGGCCCAATTGCAGCCGCCCACCCGACATGTTCTCGACGGTGAGGGCCTGGCGCGCCAGCATCACCGGGTGCCGCAGAACGACGTTGGACACCAGCGGCCCGAGCAGGATCCGGCGGGTGCAGTTGGCCAGACCGGCCAGCGTGGTGAACGCTTCGAACCAATTCGACCTGGGTGCTTGCGGATTGGCGCCGTGATCGTCGATCCAGAGGCTGCGAAAGCCCATCTCCTCGGCCCGTTCGCAGCGGTCCACCAGCGTGGCCCAGGAGACGTTGGGAAACAGCAGCGCCCCGAAGTCGGTCACCGGCCCGCGGGCAGGGTTTCGGTGTGGGCTTCGTCCTCGGCGCGGCGACGGGCGTCGCGCTCCTGCAGGAATTGCTGGGTGGCACCGACGATCGCGTTGGTGATGTTGCCCATCAACGTCTCCCGGTGAAAGATCGTCCAGTCGCGGCTGCGTTCCAGCGGCTCGAGGCAATCCTGAAACACCGGCATGACGTAGCGGCTGATCATCTCGTAGGAGCGCAGCGTGGCCTCGCGGTTGGCCCACTCGTGGGCCATCAACAGATAGGTGCCGAAGCCGCCGGATTGCCGCTGCAGCCGGCGCAGCTGCTCGATCGCCATGTCGGGAGTGCCGATCACTCCCACGCCGGTCTCATTGACGGCAGACACCATGTCTTCGCCGGGGTCGAAATCGCCCAAAATTGGTATGGCCCCGACGTTTTGGAAGTAGTCCACCCACTGCGCCAGACCTACCTCGACATCCTTGCGGGCCTGTCCCACGGATTCGGCGATGTGCATCGGCCCGCACATCCGCCAGCCCTGCCGGCTCACCGTGGTTCCGTGCGCGGCGGCGGTTTCGGTTGCGGTGCGCCAGTTGCGGGCCAGCGCATCGAAGGCCTTCTTCTGGGTGGCCGCGATCGAGAGCAGTCCGATGCCGAACTTGCCGGCGGCCACCGGGCCCGACGGCGACGCCGTCACCGCCACGCTGACCTCGATGTTGGGCTTGCTGTACGGGCGCAACTGCAACCGGGCGTCACGCAGCGTGAACCAGTCGGTCTCCCGGTTGACCGGGGCTTCGTCGCGCCACAGTTCGAGCACCGCGTCTAGGGATTCGAGCATCATGTCGCGCTGACGGGTGGTCTCGATGCCCATCATGTAGGCGTCGCCGGGCAGCGCGCCCGGTCCGACGCCGACGATCAGGCGCCCGCGGGTCAGGTGGTCGAGTTGCACCATGCGGTCGGCGAACATGAACGGGTGGTGATACGGCAACGAGGCCACCCCGGTGCCCAGCCGGATGCGCTTGGTGCGGGCCGCGGCCGTCGCAATCATCAGGTCAGGCGCGCCGATGATTTCTGTTCCGCCCGAGTGGTGTTCGCCGAACCACGCCTCCTCGTAGCCGAGTTCCTCGACTGCTTCGACCAACTGCAGGTCGCGCTCGAATGCGAGCGTCGGATTGTCGCCGACCATGTGGTACGGCGCGATGAAGACACCAAAGCGCATGGCCCAAATCTACGTCTACGTTCACGTTCATGCAAGCGCCGCCGTCGCGACGATCAACGGCACGGCGGGATGGGCGCTCAGTCCAGGGCGGCGGCGTGCCGCGCCAGGCGCTTGGCGCGTTCCATGTCGTAGTGCTTGCGCGTCACGAGCCGCTGTGCGAACAGTCCGCCGCCGGATTGCACGTTGGTCACCAGGTGCCAGCCGCCGTACGAATCGGCGGTGGTGTCGCGGATGGCGTGGAACAGCTTGGCGCGGGCGTCGCCGGACACGTCGGCCGCTCCGGTCAGGTATTTGCGCAACTGGGGGCCGATGTCCGGGTTGTCCAGGTCCGCCATCGACGGTGTGGTGATCACCCCGCCGCCGGCGATGTCGTGCAGATGCCGGACCATCAAATTGAAGTTCGCCGCGCCTAGGTATTTGGTCGCGTTCGTGTACAGGTCGTCGGGATAGTAGTAGCCCTCGGGCGTGGTGTGGGCGTTGCTGATCGCGGCCTCCATGCCGGCCCGCAAGTTGGTGGCATGGATCATCATCTCGTCGATCTTCTCCCGGATGTGTGACACCCGTGCGGTCCCATTGGCTTCGGCCATCAACTGCGCCAGGCCCACCATCTCGTCGGCCTGTTCCACCATCACCGCGGTACCGCCGAGGCGCTCCCACAGGCCCAGCGAGTGCGCGAAGATGCCGGCCTGTGCGGCAACGCCATCGAGGAACACGTGCTCGGTCGGGACGAACACGTCGTCGAAGATCACGAACCCGTCCGGCATGCTGCGCCGCGCGCTCACCGGGTAGTCGCGCTCGTCCCCGCCGCGGGCTTGCACGGTGCGGCTGATGACGTGCACCCCCGGGGCGTTGACCGGTACCGCGCACGCGATCGCGTAGTCCTCCTCCCCTGGCTTCATCGACTTGGTCGGCATCACCATCAGGTGATGGGCGAACGGTGCCGCGCTGATGTGAAGTTTCGCGCCGCGGATCACCACGCCGTCGTCGCGGCGCGCCACCACGCGCACGTACTGGTCGGCATCGTCCTGCGCGGCTGGCGCCTTGGATCGGTCGCCCTTGGAGTCGGTGATGCATTCGGCGATTCGGATGTCGTCCCGGCGGGCTTGTGCCACATAGGAGTTGATGCGGGCGACGAACTCGGGGTGGGCGTCGGCCAGCCGCGCCGCCGCCACCACGAGCGTCATGAGCGACTGGTAGGTGACGTTGAGCAGCAGGTCCATGCTGGTGAGGATCGGCACCCGGTCACGTAGTTCCGCGACGCTGCGCGGCGCCTCCACCAACGGGTTCACCGCGTCGCCGTCGGGCCGGTAGTACTGGTCGTATCCGGCGGCCACCGCGTCGAGCGCCGGCGCCAGCAGCGGATCGGTGTCCATGTCGGCGACCAGCTTGCCGTCCTGGTAGACCCGCCGTCCGTCGCGGAGTGAGTTCTTGTACTGCTCGCCGGTCATCATGGTCGGTGCGCTCTCCTCTATCGGCTGGTCCGCTGGTTGAAGGGTGTGTCACGGTCGGGGTCGGCCTCGCGGGGCAGCCCGAGCACGCGCTCGGCGATGATGTTGCGCTGGATCTCGGAGGTGCCCCCGGCGATGCAATACTTCTTCATCTCCAAGAATGACCGCGTGCCCGAAGGCATTTCGGTGTCGACGGGCCAGCCCATGGTGAGTTCGGGAAGCAGATCGACGCGGATGCGCCCCGCGCGCTCGTGCAGGTCGGCGCTGACGAGTTTGCGGATGGAGTCGATGGCCCCGGGGTTGCGGTCCGCGGCGACGCTGGCCCGAAAGCCGGCGCTCTGCAGTGCGCGTTCGTCGACGAGCATGTGCTGCAGGCGATCTCGCACATCGGCCCGTTGCCATGCGCCGCTGCGCACCGCCTCCGCGATGAGCTGGTCGGCCACGCCGGGGCCGACGACGGGAGGCCCGGTGAGGCTGTTGCGTTCCTGCATCAGGGTGCTGATGCCCACCTTCCAGCCGGCGTTGAGCGGACCCAGGCGGGCCGCGTCCGGCACTATGACGTCGGTCAGGAAGACCTCGTTGAATTCGGCGTCACCGGTCATCTGCCGAAGCGGCCGCACGTCCACTCCGAGCGTGCGCATGTCGAGCAGGAAATAGGTGATGCCGGCATGTTTGGGCAACGTCGGATCGGTGCGCACCATCAACAGCCCGAAATCGGCCGTGTCGGCGAACGAACTCCAGATCTTCTGGCCGTTGATTAGCCAGCGGTCGTCATCGATACGCACGGCCGAGGTGGACAGCGACGCCAGATCCGATCCGGCGCCGGGCTCGCTGAACAGCTGACACCAGCGGTGATCGCCGCGGGCCAGCGGCCGCAGGTAGGTGTCTCGCTGCTCGTCGGTGCCCCACTGCAGAATGGTCGGACCCGCCAGCCATACGCCGACGAAGTCCTCCTCGGGCCGGTCGACACCGCGGCGGCGCAACTCCTCCACCGCGGCACCGCCTTCGTCGCGACCCAGACCGCGGCCGCCGTATTCGGTCGGCCAGGTTGGTGTGGCCCAGCCGGCCTCGCCGAGGCGGCGATACCAATCTCGCTGCACCGCAGAGTATTTCTCGCCCGGCGGCGGCGGGGCGTGATCGCGCATGATCGCGTCGGTCAGGTTGTCGGCCAGCCAGCGGCGCAGCTCGTCGGGCGCCGGCGATTCGCCCCGGGCCTGATCGGATACGGTTTCCGTTGCGGTCGAACGGCTTTCGGCCACGGCCGTGCCGAGCCGGTGGCGGTGGGCCGACGGCGTCCCAAACAGGTACTGGTTGGCCTTGGCGCGGCGCAGGTACAGATGTGCGACGTGCTCCCAGGTGTAGCCGATTCCGCCGTGCAGCTGGATCATCTCGGCGGCGTTCTGCAGTGCGGCTTCCCCGCACGCGGCCGCGGCGACGCTGACGGCGAAGTCCGCGTCGGCCGCGTCGCCGGCCAGCTGCCGGATGGCGTACCAGGCGCTGCCGGCGCACAATTCGGCCCGTACCGCGGCGTCCGCGAGGCGGTGCTTGAGGGCTTGGAACGCCCCGATCTGCCGGCCGAACTGCCGCCGATCCAACAGGTACTGCTTCGTCAGTGCGACGCACTGCTCGGCGAGCACGGCCTGCTCGGCGGCCAGCAGCGCCGTCGCGCGCAGCCGCACCCGGGCCAGGACCGCCTCGGCCGCCGCCACGGCACCGACCTGTCGAGCCGGTGCGCCGCTCAGCCGGAGATTGGCGAGGCCGCGGCTGGTGTCCAGGGTGGACAACCGCTCCCGGTCCACGCCGTCGGAGCCGGTGACGGCGTACAGCGTGGTGCCCCCGCCGGTGTCCGCAGCGACCAAGACGATCTGGGCGTCGGCGCCGTCGGGGACGTGGTGGAATTGGCCCGACACCACCCAGTTCGGCCCGTGCCGCTCGGCGTGGCCGGTGCCGTCGGCGAGGGTGGCGGTCAGCTCGCCGGCGACCAGGCCGGGCAGCAGTTCGGCGCACACGGCGTCGTCGCCGCAGGCCAGCAGCGCTTCGGCGGCCAGGCAGGCGGTGGGCAGGTAGGGCACCGCGCCCAGTTCCCGCGCGAGTTCTTCGCAGACGACGGCCTGTTCGTACAGCCCGGCGCCGCTGCCGCCGTACTGCTCCGGCACCGCGATGCCGAGCAGCCCCAATTCGGCCAGCTCGGCCCACCCCGCGCGGCGTGCGGCCGCGGCACCGACGTGCCGCGTCTCGTGCAGCGGAAGGCGCTTGGCCACGAGTTTGCGCACCATGTCACGCAGGTCGTCGAGTTCGGAGGCAGACGACAGCGCGTCCAGCGAGACGGCCATTTTGTATACAGTAGGGCCGATTTGACGGGTGTCAATGTTCGATGGCCAGCAAGGCATCGCCGTGTGCCGCTGGTTGTATGCAATCTCGGTCCTGAGCGCGGCGGGTGGCAATGCCCGATGCCGCAGCCGGGGGTCAGCCGGGAAAAGCGGTTGACGTTGCTGGTCGGTCCCGGTGGGCGGCCGGCTTCAAATGCCTAAGAAATGCCGGCGGCATGCGCACCGACCTACGGAACCGCACGGTAGTAGCGTCCGGATATCTCTCGACTTGGACTTGAGACTTTGCGACCGAAGCGACGTGCGCAATTCGATGGCTGCGCGTCAATTGCCACGGACCGCGTTTTCAGAGATGAGAAACGCGGCTACCACAATTCGTGGCGAAATTCAGGCCGGGGTGTTGCCGCTCGAGTAGAGCTTGAAGTCGCGGACCAGCGGAACGACCGGGTTCCCCGCTGCGGCGCGCTGGCGCGCGCGAAATGAGGGATGACGACGCATTGCCGCATTGCGTTCGCGTTCGCGACGCTGCGCGGCGGCCCATGCTGGATGGGACTGAAGGAAAATAACCGTGCCTTCTGGTGTATTCGCCACGATCGTCACTCCTCTCAGTACCACCCGCAAAAGCTACAACAGTGTGGTTATCGGATCGTGATTCCAGGATGCCCGCCGAATCCTGAGACCAAACCACCCGCCAAGGTGAGAATTGGCCGTGAATTTGCGCGCGTAATCCGTTGCCACTGCCGTGCTGTCGTCCACGCTGGTCCGACCGCGATCAGAACCATAGCGACGGGCACCGACAGAATTCCGTTTCAACCTCGTGCCCGGTGGGCTGCTAGGGTCCCTTGCTTATGCCGGAGATTGATCGCCGCCGCATGATCTTGACGACCGGGATCGGGGTGCTGGCAGCAGCGCTGCCCACCTCGAACGCCTGGGCCTCCCCTGCCAGACAGGACGAGCCTGCCGGCCGGATACCGCCGCCCGCCGCGCCCAGCGGCCAATCCGGGAACTACATCTTCTCGGACGAATTCGATGGTCCGGCGGGGTCGGCCCCCGACGCGTCGAAGTGGGCGGTGGCCAAAGCCCGCGAGACGATCAAGGACCCGACCTATTGGGAGCTGCCCGAGCACATCGGGCAGTACCGCGACGATCGCCGCAACGTGTTCGTGGACGGGAGTTCCAACCTGGTGCTGCGCGCCGCCAAGGACGGCCCCACCTACTACAGCGGCAAGGTGCAGAGCCTGTGGCGCGGCGGCGTCGGCCACACCTGGGAGGCCCGGATCAAGCTGAACTGCCTGACCGCGGGCGCCTGGCCCGCGTACTGGCTCGGCAACGACGATCAGGGCGAGATCGACGTCATGGAGTGGTACGGCAACGGCAAGTGGCCGTCGGCCACCACCGTGCACGCCAAGGCCAACGGCGGCGAATGGAAGACGCACAACATCGCGGTGGACAGCGCCTGGCATACCTGGCGCACGCAGTGGGACGAGGCGGGCATCCGGTTCTGGAAGGACTACACCGAGGGCGCCGCGCCCTACTTCGACGTGCCGGCGAGTTCGCTGCCGGACTGGCCGTTCAACGGTGCGGGCTACACGGTCTATCCGGTCTTCAACCTGGCGGTGGCCGGATCGGGCGGGGAAGACCCGGGCCCGGGCAGCTACCCCGCCGACATGCTCGTCGACTGGATTCGCGTCTGGTAGGGCGGCGCGTCCTCAGTGCGTCAGCAGCGCGACCGCCGTCGTCGGCCTGCCACCCGGACGGCGCAAATCCGATCGCAGCCAGGCGAACGGGCGCATGAAGATCGGTAGTCGGCCGAACCGTTTGGCGGCCACCAGCAGCGATTCCGCTTCGACGGCTCGCCAGCCGAGGTCTTCGAAGAAGGCCAACCCGTTTTCGGGCGCGAACTTGAAGGGTGCGTTTTCCGAAATCCCGGCGACGTTCTTGTTGATCCGCTCTTTGAGACCGGGAAAGGCGAAATCGATCATCCACCAGGTGACCTCGGGTCGCTTGATCGCACCCGAAAGGGCGGCGACGTCGGACGCCTCCAGGTACATCGACAGCCCCTCGGTCAGCACGAAGGCCTTCGTCGCGCCGGCCAGCGCCTCGTCGAGGAAGGCGTCCCGGGCGTGTGGGTCGGCGAGGTCGACCGCGACGCGGTTCAGCCGGCAGCGCGGTGTCTGATCGGCGAGGATTTGCGTCTTTTCGGCGAGCAGCTTGGGTAGGTCGGCCTCGATCCAGGTCAGGTCGGGTGGGAGCTCCAAGCGATAGGGCCGCGTGTCCAGGCCGGCGGCCAGGTTCAGGACGCGGTCACAGCCCTGGGCGAGTGCGGCTGCGATGGCGTCGTCGATGAGCTTGGTCCGTGCGACCAGCCACCAACCGCTGCGGTCCGTCCAGGGAACTCCCGCGACGATCGCGCGGCCGTGCTCTCCCGCGAGACGTTCGGCGAGCGGGTCGCTGAACAGCGCGTCGGGGCGCAGCGTTTCGGTTGCCCGGTGCAACGCCGTCCACCGGGCGGTATCGGAAACATGGGTGATCGTGTGCCCTGGACCAGACATACGTTGCGTTATAGCAGTACCGGCGCCGCCCTATTGGCCGGCCCTGCCTCCCGCGAACCACGCGGCGGTCACCCCACGGGTGGCGGGCGGTGGAAGAACGGCGTCGGGCGCGCCGAGGCGACCGACTTTGACGGTCCACGCCGACGACGAGCGATCGATGCAGGATCCGGCACCCTGACTGGGCAGCCACAGCACGGCCAGGTCACTACCGGCGCCGCCGCATCCGTAGACGCCGACGTACCCGTCGGCGCGCCCGCCCCACGCGCCACCGTTGCGCAGCAGGCAGCGGGTGCCGTCGTCGAGGGTGAGCGCGAACGGGTCCGGGGCGGCGGTCGGGTGCACGGGCGGAAGGTGACCGTCGAAGGTGACCCGGTGCATTTGCATGTCCCACGGATTGTCCACGCACAGAAGCGATCCCGGCGTGGACGGCCAGCATGTGCCGGCTCCGGCCGCGCTCGGCGAACAGTAGTAGACGTTGTCGGCCACCGCCGACGGCGACGGTTCCGAGCAGTCGCTCGCCTGCCCGACGTTGCCGGGCCCGGACGCCACGTGGTAGCCGTTGATCGCTTCACCGCTGGGCCCGACGGCCATCACCGTGATCGACTGGGTGGGCGGCGGATCCGCCGCCGCGGGCCCGGCCGCCGCCGTCGACAGGATCGGCAGGGCGAGCGCGGCAACGGTGAAGATCCGGGCCGCACAGCGCGTCACGTTCATCGAGCCAACCCTTCGTCAGGCCCCCTCCTGCAGGGTAGGGCGCGCCGTGGATTCGGCGGGCCGGTTTGGGCGGTGACGGGTGATTGGGATCGGTAGCCGCGGGCCGGGGCTGTACTTGCTGCCATGACGCCGCCAAGGAGGTGGCGACCCAGGAAAGGAAGACAGCAAATGAACATCGTGCCGACCAGCATCCAAGAGCAGATCAACCGCGTCGATCGGCAGCGCAGCCTGTACATCGGGATCAGCACCGGGCTGCTTGCGCTCTGGAGCGTCTACCGACTGATCTGGATGCTCTACCTCGGAATGACTTTCGGCTGGTTCTTCGGCGCGATGGCCTTCCAGGTGGTGTTGTGGGGTGTGATCGGCACGGCCGCCGCGGTGGCCTCCGTCGGATTCCTCACCCGCTACAACAAGGGATCTTGACTCGTCTGACGGCCGTCGGAGAAGTCCCGGACCTGGTACGGGTCCGGGACTTTCCGTTGTGGCGCAATAGCTTTAGAGCTGAGCCCAGACCGACTTCGTCTTGAGGTAGATCTCGAGGCCCTCTTTGCCGAACTCGTGACCCCAGCCGGACTGCTTGTACCCGCCGAACGGGACATCGTGGTCGAACACCAGCTGGCAGTTGACCTGCACGCTGCCGGCCTGCAGTCGGCGCATGATCCGGTGGGCCCGACCGAGGTTCTCCGTCCAGGCGGTGGCCGCCAAGCCGTAGGTGGTGTCGTTGGCCAGCGCCACGGCCTCGTCTTCGTCGTCGAACGGCAGGATGGTGACCACCGGACCGAAGATCTCCTGCTGGTAGAGCCGCATGCTGGTGTCGACGTTGGTGAGCACCGTCGGGTGGACGAAGTAGCCCTTGCGGTCCAGCCGGTGGCCGCCGGTGACCACCTCGACGCCGTCGCTGCGGCCTTCGTCGATGAAGCCCATGACCCGGTTCAGCTGCTTCTGGCTGATCAGCGGCCCGCTGACACAGCCCTCCTCGCTGGGGGCGCCCAACTTGAACGAATTCGCCATCATCGCAATGCCTTCCACGACCCGGTCGTAGACGCCGCGCTGGGCGAAGATGCGCGACCCGCATACGCAGCCCTGGCCGGAGTGCACGAAGATGCCCAGCGACGCCATCATGATGGCGTTGTCCAGGTTCGCGTCGTCGAAGATCAGCACCGGCGACTTCCCGCCGAGTTCGAGCGTGACCTTCTTCAGGTTGTCGGCGGAGGCCCGCACGATCTCCTTGCCGACTTCGGTCGAGCCGGTGAAGGCCACCTTCTCGACATCCGGGTGCGCGGTGATCGCGGCGCCGGCGGTGTGGCCGTATCCGGTCAGCAGGTTGACCACCCCCTCGGGCACCCCGGCCTCGTGGATGAGCCGGTCCAGCAGCAGCGCCGACAGCGGGGTCTCCTCGGCCGGCTTGACGAGCAGGCTGCCGCCCGCCGCCAGGGCCGGTGCCAGCTTCGCGCTGGCGTTGAAGATGGGGCCGTTCCACGGAAAGATCAGTCCCACAACGCTGTACGGCTCCTTCAGCGTGTAGGCGTGCATGTTGACGTAGTTGTCGGTGGCGATGCCGTCGGTCTTCACGTCGTAGGCGACGCCGTTGATCTTCGAACACCAACCGGCGTAGTAGCGGAAGAACTCCGAGCAGGTCGACATCTGCAATTGGGCCTGCAGCAACGGCATGCCGGTGTTGAGCGAGTCCAGTTGGGCGAACTCCTCGGCGTGCTCGTCGATCAGTTCGCCGATCCGCCACAAGATCTTGGCCCGCTCGCGGCCCGGCAGCTCCGCCCAGACGCCGGACTCGAAGGTCGCCTTCGCTTTGGCCGCTGCGTCATTGACCGCTTCCTGCCCGCAGTCGGTGAACTCGGTGATCGTCTCCTCGGTCGCGGGATCGATGACCGCGATGACGTCCCCCGTTCCGGGGCGCTTGCGAATGTCGTCCAATACCGCCTGCACCGTCATCTGATCCCTTTCGTCTTGCCAGTCGTGGCGCCCCGGCGCCCCGTGCGCTCAGTGCTGAGCACTTGCTTAGCATTGTGCACACGGCTGGTCAAGCATCCGCACGCGGATGGGCTCAGCGCGATTCCTGGATGCGGATGAGGTTTCCGGCGGGATCGCGGACGGCGCAGTCGCGAAGCCCATACGGCTGGTCGGTGGGTTCTTGGACGATGTCGACGTCGCCGGCCTGCAGCCGTTCGAAGGTGCCGTCGAGATCCTTGGTGGCCAGCAGCAGCGTGGCGTAGCTGCCCTTGGCCATCATCTCGGCGATGGTGCGGCGCTCGTCGTCGGTGATGCCCGGATTGGCGGCCGGCGGGTTCAAGACGATGGACGTGTCCGGCTGGTGTGGCGGACCCACCGTGATCCAGCGCATCGTGCCCTTCCCGACGTCCAGGCGAACTTCAAAGCCGAGGACGTCGCGATAGAAGGCGAGCGATGATTCCGGGTCCGTGTGGGGAAGGAAACTCGAGTGAATGGTGATGTCCATGCGGTCAGGTTAGGTGCGGTCCGATGGCAGCTGCTTCTCGATTCCTGATCGGTCTGGTCACCTGTTTGACCACGCATGGCGGCATGCCCGCCAGCGCGTCAGCAGCCTGGCGGCGGTAGGTGCTGGGCGGCACACCGACCAATTCGGTGAATCGGGTGCTGAAGGTGCCCAGCGACGAGCAGCCGACCGCGAAGCAGACCTCGGTCACGCTCAGGTCGCCCCGGCGCAGCAGCGCCATCGCCCGCTCAATGCGACGCGTCATCAAATACGAATACGGCGATTCGCCGTAGGCACGCCGGAATTCGCGGCTGAGGTGGCCGGCGGACATGTGCACCCCGCGCGCGAGCGCTTCGACGTCCAACGGCTGCCGGTAGTCCCGGTCGATGCGGTCCCGAACGCGGCGCAACAGGACCAGGGTGCGCAGGCGCTGCGCCGCGGCGTCCGGTGTGTTGGTCACCTACGTGATGCTGCCACCCCGACCTGTTGAGGGTGCACCTCTCTCGGGGTGTTTCGTCCTCAGGCCATTGTGGCGCTGCGCCAGGCCAGCGGGTTCAGCCCGCGGTAGGGGTCCTGCCCGCGCAGCCGGAGCAGGTCGGCCAGGATGTCTTCCAACTGCAGCCGGGCCCGCTCCCTGACGATGTCCACCCACTGTTCGTTTTCGACGCCGAGCGGCGTCGTGGTGTCGATCGCAGGGCCGAACCGCAGATACATCCGCTGCGGGCGCGGGATGAGCGTCGGCCCGATCCCCCGCAGCAACGGCATCGCCATGTCCGGCCGGCCATTCAATCGCCGGCTCAGGGCCGCACTGACTTTCGCGTATGCGCTGTCGCGGGTGGTCCAACTGCGATACACGTCGTCGCCCCCGACCAGGCCGACCGGCACGATCGGGTAGCCATTTTCGACCGAAAGGCGGGCGAAGCCCGAGCGCCCTTGCCAGCGCAGCGTGTACTCCTCGCCTTTGAATTTCGCGATCTCGCCTCCGCCGCCGGGGAACACCAGGATGGTTTCGTCGTGGCGCATCAGTTCACGCGCATTCTCGGGTGCGCCGATCACGCCGCCGAACGCCGCCATCAGATCGGCGGGCAATCCGCGCAGCCGCCCGAAATTCCGGTCGGCCAGTGGCCGTACCCGCGTTCCGATGCTGCGCCGCACCGCATCCGCAATCAGAAAGACCTCGGAGCCGAGCTGAGTGTGGTTGCCCACCAACAGGAATCGACCGTCGGGCGGCAGATTCTCCAGCCCGTCGACGTACGGACGGGACAGGTTCAGCACGGGGTGCAGCCCATCGGTCACCGCATCGAGCACCCGGCGCAGCGCCCGGACACGCTCGCCGGGGTCGGTGATGGCGACGAGATCGGGTCCGTCACTCATGGTCGGCGGGTCCCTCCGGACGCGAGAACACGACGGCGTGCGACGGCATCCCGCGTCGCCGCGGCGAAGCCAACACCTGCATCCGGATGTCGGGGCCGGCGCTGTGGCCGAGGGCCTCGAGCGCCGACGTGCTGTAGGCCCGCAACGCGCTGATGAACCCGTCGTGCAGGCACGGGTGTATCCACGACCACGGCAACAGCACCAGGTTCACCGGCAGCGTCACCACCGGAAACAGCAACGTGGCCAACGGACTTCGCCTCTTGAGGTCGATGACCAAGAACCGCTTGCCTACCCGGGTGGCCTCGGCGATGGCACGACAAGCCACTGCCGGCGGCAGGTGGTGAAACGCCATCGCGAACACCACCAGGTCATAGCTGTCGTCCGCGGCGTCGATCGCCGTCGCGTCGATCAGTTTTGCCTGCGCACGTGGATGAGCGCCGAGCGCACCGGCGCCGATGTTGGCCACCGAGGTCGCGTCCACATCCGAGACGGTGACTGTCGCCGTGGGGTGCAGCTCCAGGATTTTGGCGGACAGTTTGCCGTGACCCGCGCCCAGTTCCAGGACGCGGGGGTTGGGGATGTCGGCCACGACATCCAGGGCCATCCGCGCGAATGTCTCGTGCTGGTTGGTCAGCGTGCCGATGCGATCCAGCATCCCGATGACCTTCTGCTTGACCTCGTCGGCGACGTCTTCGCGATCGAGGTACTCCGGCGTATCGGTCTCGAACCGGCGATCCAGCCACGACGCATCGGGTCCGCCCCGCGGCATCGTCGCGATCGCAGTTTGATCGAGTGTTCTGGCCGTCCCCATCGCCCCGTCTCCTTTGCGCTTTCCGGTGTGCTCCCACCACCGTAACAAACGAACCAGTTCGTCCGCCTATGATGAGTCTGTGAGGACCACCACTGAGCTGCGCGGCGAAATTCTCGCCGCCGCTCGCGCGGAATTCGCGCAATACGGATTGGCGGGCGCCCGGATCGACCGCATCGCGCGGGCCGCCAGTGCCAGCAAGGAACGTTTGTACGCGCATTTCGGCGACAAGGAGACCCTGTTCCGCGATGTGGTCGCCGCTGACGGCGCGGAGTTCTTCCGCGCCGTTCAGGTGCGCCCCGACGCGGTCCCCGAGTTCGTCGGTGACATCTTCGATCTCGCCCAGAACCGGCCGGAACACCTGCGGATGATCACCTGGGCGCGGCTGGAGGGCTTTCCGCTCGACAAGCCCGAGTTCGACGGCGAGTCCCCGCCCGACAGGGCGGTCGCGGCGCTGGAACGCGCCCGCCTAGACGGTCACGTCGATCCGTCGTGGGACCCGAGGCAGCTGCTGGTGCTGCTGTTCGGCATCGGGCTGGCCTGGGCCCACTGGCCCGACCCCGACGCGGCGACCACGGACGCGGACGTCATCGCACGCCGCCGCGCCGCCGCGGTGGAGGCCGCGGCCCGGCTTATCCGGGGCCGAGCCTGATGTGTTCGCCGATAATGTTGTGCCGCAACCGGTTAGACGCCAACGAGCTCCGGGTGGTACTTGGCCGCCATGCGACGGATTCCGTCGCGCCAGTCGACCGAGGTGCCGCCGATGAGCTCGTGCATCCGGTCGATGGTGGTGGGATTGCCGCGTAGCGCTTGCTCGCTCGGCTCGAAGACCGGTTCGGCGCCGATTAGCGACCCGAGGTAGTCGCACCACTCCTGCAAGCTGACGGTCTGGTCTCCGCACCAGTTGACCGTGGTCGCCGGGACCGACGCGGCCTCGAGCAGCTTGGGGATGGTGGCGATGATGTCGTCCTCGTGAATGGGGTTGTAGCGCGCGGGTTCACCGGGCGGGACGGGAATCGGGATGCCGCCCAGCATCATCTCCATGTGATAGAACGGCCAACCACCGTTGTCGCCGTAGGGAACGTTGAGCCGCGCGATCGTGGTGGGCAGGCCCAGAATGCGAGCCGCCGACCGGGCCACCACTTCCCCGGCGATCTTGGAAATGGAATAGGTGGGAAAGAGTGGCTTGTGGTTGTCGCCCAGGGCGGACCGCTCGCTGCGCGGCTCGTCGTCCGGCGGGTCGTAGACGGCCGCCGACGAGCAATGCAGGAAGGCCTTTGCGGTGCGACAGTGGGCCATCAGCAGGCCGACCGACTCCGCGTTGGCCGCAAGGTCCTTGTCCCAGCTACCGCTCTTGGCCACCGCCAGGTTGAGGACATAGTCGAAATCGGTTGGCACACCGGTGAAGTCGCCGGCCGCGAGATTCACCTTCTCGCAACGGATTCCGGCCTTCTCAAGGCCTTCACGCGCGGCGGTGTCGGTGAACCGGGCGATCCCCCAGACCTCGTTGTCGCCGGCCAGCGCCCGGGCGATGGGGGTGGCGATTTGACCGGTCGGGCCGGTGATCAGGATTTTTGCGCCGCGCATGGGCGCAATGGTATGCGGTGACGAAACTGGATGTTGCATAACCGTCCACCCTTGTTCGGGGTGGTTGCGCCTCCGCGATCGTGAACTTTCGCGCATTTTGCTCACGAGAGCGATAGGGTCTTTGCATGGCCGCCACAGGCCGCATCGACCTGCGACTCGGCACCCAGGTACTGCTGGTGCAGCTCGTTGTGGTGACGCTGACGTTGATCGTCGCGTTTGGTTTGTTCGCCGCATTCAACCGTCACCGTCTAGACGTCGAGTATGGCGTTCACGCCTTGGATATAGCTCGGGTAGTGGCCTCTTCCCCGACGGTCATCAACAACATCTCCCGCTACAACGACACCCCGTTGACCGCAAGCCCTGCACTGGTCGACGAACTTGCGGTCGGTCCAATTCAAAGCGTTGCGTCACACGTCGAACAGCGCACGCACGTGTCGTTTGTGGTGATCGCCAACATGCGTGGCATCAGGCTCGCCTCTCCCGATCGGCACAACTTGGCCCGGATGGTCGGTAGCGATATCACGCAGGCCCTTGCCGGGCGCGAGGAGACATTTCATGAAATCACGGTCTACGGCCGGTCGATAGTTGCCAGGGTTCCGGTGCTGGACGCGGGTTCTGATCGTGTGCTGGGTTTCGTCGGCGTTGGCATCTCCACGAGGGCGTTCGATGAACAGTTTTCTGGCAATCTGCGCGTGCTGGCCGCGATGGGAGGAGTTCTCCTGGTGGTCGGTGTGGTCGGCTGCGTGTTGCTGGCCAGGCGTTGGCGAGGGCTGACGCTGGGTTTGCGGCCGGCCGAGATCGTCGAGCTGGTGCGCAGCCAGGCGGCGGTGCTGCAAGGCATCGGCGAGGGCGTGCTGGCAGCCGACACCTCCTGGAACATCACCTTCGTCAACGATGAGGCGTGCCGGCTTCTCGAGATCGGTAGCGACACAGGCGGCTCCGTCGATGACATCGGGTTGACCCCGCGGGTCCGTGACGTTTTCAAAGCGGCCGATTCGGCGCCAACGCTCGCCAATGTCGGTGGTCGGATCGTAGTGGTCTCCGCGCGGCCGGTATTGCGAGAAGGACGCGAGCTGGGAACCGTGCTGGTGGTGCGGGACAGAACCGATGTCGAATCACTGACGCGGCAACTCGACGCGGTGCAGGTGATGAGCACCGTGCTGCGCGCACAGCGCCATGAGTTCGCCAACCGTCTGCACCTACTGAACGGGCTGTTGCACGGCGGCCATGTCGACGAGGGGTTGCAATATCTGGAAGAGCTTCTCGGCTCCGGCCCGTTGGGATCCGCGCTACCGGGCATCGACTCGATCCGCGATGCGTACCTGCAGGCCTTTTTGGCGGCCAAGGCTGCGGCCGCGCGCGAAGCCGGCGTGACGCTGAAGATCGGTGAGAACACCTGGGTGTCAGGCCGGCTCGTGCTGCCAGTCGATGTCACCACCGTGGTGGGCAACCTGCTGGACAACGCCATCGATGCCGCTCGGGTGAGCGATACCGAGCCCAGAGAAGTGGAAGTCGAGCTATTGCAGGACGGTTCGACGCTGCATGTCACGGTGGCCGACAGCGGCGACGGCGTCGCGCCCGAGTTCGTTGGCGATCTGTTCACCGAGGGCAGGACGACCAAGCCGGACTCCGGCATCCCGGGCGGCCGGGGTATCGGGCTCGCGTTGTCGCGTCAGATCAGCCGCTCGCTGGGTGGCGATCTATGGCTGGCCAGTCCCGGGAACACCGAGATGCAGCTGCGGGGCGCGGAGTTCATCGCTCGACTGCCAGGCGTGATGGTAGAGGAGGCGCAATGGGCGACGCAGACCTGACGGTGCTGGTTGTCGATGACGACTTCCGCGTCGCCAATATGCACGCGGAGGTCGTCAATACGCTTGGCGGCTTCACGGTGGTCGCCACCGTCAACACGCTCGACGCCGCGCGCAAGGCCGACGCCGTCGATCTTGCGTTGGTGGACGTCTACCTACCCGACGGGTCCGGAATTGATCTTGTCCGTGAATTACGCGGCGACAGCATGGTACTGACGGCGGCAACCGAGGCCACCACGATCCGAGCAGCAATGTCGGCCGGGGCTCTGAGCTATCTCGTGAAGCCGTTCGCGACCACAGACCTCGCCGCGCGGCTGGCCGGCTATGCGCGGTACCGCAAAATCCTTTCCAGCCCCAATCTGAGCTCCAGCGACGTGGACGCGGCACTCGACGCGCTGCGCCCGAGGATTGCTCCTTCCCAGCCGGCCACCCTGGCGGCTTCCTCCACCAAACAGCTTGTGCTGCAAGCCTTAGGAACATCGAACAAGCCGATGTCGGCGGCGGAAGTTTCTGCTGCGATCGGGATATCGAGGGCAACCGCCCAACGGTATCTGGCGGCGTTGGCCAGCACCGGTGACCTCACCGTGGGCCTGCGTTACGGAGCCACGGGACGACCCGAGCAGGAATTCGTAGCGATCGACAAGCGACGAAGGCGTCTACCCCGCTGAGTGATCGCCTTGCCGGGCCACCAGTTCGCCCGGCCGAGCATTGCCGCCAGAGCCGGCACCGTAATGGTGCGCACCACAAAGGTGTCGACCAACAGCCCTACACCGATGATCATCCCGGTTTGCACCATGGAAGACAGGCTGCCGAATAGGAGCCCGAACATCGAGGCCGCGAAAATGATGCCGGCCGAGGTGATGACACCACCGGTCGAACGAACGGCACGGATGACTCCGCTTTTGACGCCCGAGGCTGACTCCTCGCGAATCCGTGTGATCAAGAGCAGGTTGTAGTCCGCTCCGACGGCGACCAGCACGATGAACGCCATGGCCGGCACGTTCCAATAGATGGCCTGATCGAGCACGAACTGGAAGACGACGACTCCCACGCCCAACGCCGATAGAAACGAGATCACCACGGAGGCAATAAGATACAGCGGAGCCACGATGGACCGCAGCAGTGCGACGAGGATAAAGAAGACAACCGCGAGCGTCACGATGACGATCAGACGGACGTCGTCGTTGAAGTAGCTCCGCATCGCGCTGTACATCGCGGTGGTGCCGACGACCGATATCGATGCATCCGAGAGTGAGGTGTTGGGCTGGGCGCCGCGAGCAGTATTGAGGATCGACGCCACCTGATCCATTGCGGTTGTGCTGAACGGATCGAATTTCGTCTCGACGATGAAGCGCACCGAACGCCCGTCGGCCGAGATGAGCATCTTCGCGGCGTTCTTGAAGTCGTCCGACGTGATCACCTTGGGCGGGATGTACATGCCCGCCATGGCGGTTTGCGACGCGTCACGATTCATCGAGAGCAGCAGGTCGGCCGCCTGGTTCATTCCGACGCCCATCTTCTTGGTCTGTTCGACGAGTGTGCGCACTCCCTGGTCCAGCCGCTGGCTCCCGTCGGCGAGCGCGTCGGCACCTTGTTGCAGCCGAACCAACCGTTGGGGCACGTCGGTATTGCCTGCCGCCGCCAACAGTGCGCTCAGCCGCTGCATCATCGTCGCGAGCCGTTGCACCACAGGGGCGATCTGCGCAATCAACGTACCGCCGTTTCGCGGCGGGGCTAGTTGTCGCAGTTGCGCGCGGCCAGCAGTGCACGCAGGGTCTGCGTTGCATTGCGGACTCACGTTCAAGGCGTCGATCATGGGGCCGACCGCGTCAACGGCACCGTCGACCAGCGGCGCGGCGGACCCGGTGTTCGCCAGCCCACGCAGGGTGTCCAAGAACTGCGACGCGGCGACCAGCTGCTGTCGCACCTGGTTCAAGGTCGTGCCGAGTTCCATTGCTGGCCTGGCAGCAATATGGGTCTGGTCGCGAACCTGGCCGAGACTTGCCGCCAGTTTGTCCGCGCCAGCGGTCAATGCGTCGAGGTCGTCGCTTCTGCCGGAGACTTGGGTTGAGGCATTCTCGAGGTTGGTGCCTACCTGTCCGGCTTGAAAACTCAGTTTTGTCTGATCGAGCGGTTGGCCGTTGGGTCGCGTGACGCCGCGCACCGCGGCGATATCGGGCAGCTGCGAAACGCGTTGGGCCATCTGCTCCAGGTCGGCCAAGGCTTGTGGGGTACGGAGGTCGCGTGGCGAGCGCACGTAGATGTACTGCGGCAGCAGTGCACTGGTCGCGAAATGACGTTCCATCGCCGTGAAGCCGACATTGCTCGGTGCCGACTGCGGCAGCTGCATACGGTCGTTGAAGGTGGGTGATAGGAAGGCGGCGCAGGAGGCCAGCGCGACCAGCAGTGCCAGACTGATCAGGAGATGCATCTTGGGCCGGCGAACGATCAGCACGCCTGACCTCTGCCACAGCCGGCCAGTCAGAGCTTTTCGGGGCGCCACCCAACCGCGCCGGCCTGCAAGGACGAGCGTGGCGGGCAACAACGTGATCGCGGCGAGAAAGGCGATCAGGATCGAGATAGCAAGTGCCGGGCCAACAGTTGTGAACGCGGGTAGGCGGGTGAAGATCATGCCCAAAAAAGTGAGGGCGACCGTGGCCGCCGAGCCGGCAATGACCTTGCCAATGGAGGTCAATGCTTTCTGTACTGCGAGGTCGGAGTCGGCACCCGACCGCAGGTACTCGTGGTAACGGCTGATCAAGAAAACGGCGTAATCGGTGCCGGCGCCGACGATCATCGCGGTCATCAATGCGATCGTCGGTGCGGACACACCTAACCCCAGCTGATTCAGCGCGGACACTATGCCCTGGGCCGAGGCCACCGAAAATCCGATGGTGAGCAAGGGCACCAACACGGTGACCGGGCGCCGATAGATCACCGACAGGATGGTGAGCACCAGTGCGGCGGTGGCGATTTCAATCAAGTGCATGTCGTGGGCCGTCACGATTGACATGTCACCGACGACGGCGGCTTGTCCGGTCACCTGCGCGGTCAGCGCGGAGCCCGTGGCGGAGCGTTCGGTGACTGCTGCAATCCGCTGATAAGCCTGAGAGGACTCCGGGGAGCCCGCGGGCGCTTTGAGGTCCACCGCAAGGTAGAACGCCTTGTTGTCGGCACTGACCATCGAAGGGCGCAGAGCGGGCATGGTGACGAGGTCGTGCACGCCGGCCACATCGCGGGTATCGGCGCGCAACCTGGCGGCCAGCCTGCCATAGACCCCCTCGTCGGCGGGTGTCAGCCCGTTGCCATCGGTGAGCACGACGATCAGGATGTTCTGCGCGGATTCACCGAAATCCTTGGCCATCTGGTCGGCCGCCGCCAGGTCTTTGGCCGGAAGTGCCTGAACGGTTTGATTTTCCACCACCTTCGTCAGGGAGGGGAAGGCCACCGCCAGAACGCCGACTGCCGCGAGCCAGACGGCGATCACGAGCCAAGGTGCACGGCTGATGAGGCGGCCCAGCACAGCAAACGCGTCGCTGCCTGTCGAGACCTTGGGGGTGATCGATTGCGTGGCCATGGCCAACCTTCATTCGTGTGGGTGCGGTCGAGGGGGCGGCTTCTGATGCCGCTTTCGTGGGTGGCCTTTTACCGGCGTCTATCCGGCGGCCACGACTTCGGGGCTTCGCCAGTTCGTGGTGCAGGTGAGCGAGAAGTCGCTCAGCGTGTCCGAAATCATCTGCTGCAGTTCGTCTGTCATGTTTCCAGGTTGGTATGCAACGACGGAGACGAAGACCCGTCCGTGTGTTATGCCGGAGAGCAAGCTGAGCAGCCCGCCGGTATGGTGCATCGTCGCCTTGGTCATGCTGGGGTAACGCATCTTCATGGCGAAGTAGTCGGCGTCGGTGCCGTCTGGCCGGTTGGCGGCCGGGTTGACGACTCCGAGGTTGGACGACGCGGTGGTCGTATTGCCAACGGCCAGGCCGATCATTCGCTTTACCAACCACTTCGGTAGCAGGGGAACGATGGGCAGCAGCGCGAACCGTTCGTCGGGCACCTCCTGGCGGTGGGTCAGCGCGTGCTTGGTTGCGGCGCGGATCTCCTGAAGGTCCGTCGCCGCTGACAGCGGGTCGACAGAGATGTCGATACCGGTGATCGCGTTGGCGCGGGTATCACCGGGCACGCGGTCGTTGACGGGTATTGCCACGACCGCCGAACCGTCGGCTGCGACCCGCCCCATTCGGTGGGCCAGGCGTGCCGCCAGTCCCACAAGCAATGCGTTGCCAGTTCCCCTGAGCGTCTGTGCGCGTCCGTACCACTCCTGCGCGTCGACGAATACCGTTGCCGTCGGGACAGTTACGAGTTCGTCAGTCCCGACGAAAGGCAGCTGTGTCCCATCCGGTGCAGGGGTGCCAGACCCGTCACGACTCTGGCTGCGCAGTAGCGTCCGTGTGCCTGCGGTGATGGCGCGACTGATCGCGGGGATGTCGCGCATCGTCTGGCGGCTGTCCTCGCGAAGCGAGCGCCACCGGGAGCGCGATTGCGCGGCGGGCCATGTAATCACGTCGTCCAGACCGTCGGCCGCATCCGCCAATGCCTCGCAAAGCCCGACACCGTCGGTGAGGCAATGTGAGATGACCAGGCTGATTCCCGCGCCGCCCTCAGCGAACCGCAGAACGGCGAGGTGCCATTCGGGTCCGTGCTCGCAATCCAGCGGGGTGCTGGCCTGCTCGTCCAACCAGGCGTCGAACTCGGCGCGGGAGCGGGCGCGGGCGACGATCTCGAGGCCGGATGAGCGGCCGGGCGTTACCCAGCGGTGCCGGCCGCAGGGCACCGGTGACCGTTCGATGCGACGGGCTAACCGTCCTCGCTCAAGATGGTGGTGAAACCGCCGCACACCATCGACGTCGATGGTCCGGTCGTAGACCCAGACGCATTGAAGCACGTTGCTGGTTCCGGTGGCCTGCTCGCCGAGGAAGTGGATCTGGTCCACCAGGTCGATGACATTGGTCATTGTGCTTATCCCTTCGGGTTAGAGGGTGATTGCGGGCACGGCGTGGCTCGAGTTGGCGTGGTCTGCAACCACATCCGCCCACCGCGAAGTGGTCTCGGCGACGGCGGTGAATGCTTGCGTCAATGCCGAGATGTAACGATGTACCGAATCGCGCGCGGTCGGGTTATCCGGAAAGGAGATGGTTACGGTGGTTTTTGTCGCGTGCCGGTTGATCCAGATGTTGATCCCGCCGTGCGACAAGTTGTCGCCGTAGGCGCCGAAGTTCGTTTCTTCCCACAATGCGGCGATCGGTATCTTTCGGAAATCAAGAAACGACACCATCATGGCCGGGCGCGTGGGCAGCTTGATGGCCGGCTGATCTGGGGTCGTCAACTCCAAGACCCGTTCCAACGGCACGCCGGCAAGATGTTTCGCGGAGTCAAACGCCTTCTGGGCTGCCGGCGCCGACTCGAAGAAACAGCCGGCACCCGTCGGCACGGTCACGGGAATGAGACTGGCGAACCACCCGACACTCATCGTGTCGATGCCGGGCGTCCGCGTGTCGTACGGCGTGAATCCGTAATAGGTGTCGGCGCCGGTGAATTCGCGTTCGGCCAGGGCTGCGCAGGCCAGAATTCCACCGCTGAATCGGGCGCCGGCTGCGCGACAGACGGTGTCGAAGGACTCTGTCTGGGCCGCGTCCAGCAAGTCGACAGTCAGAAAGTCGCCTCGGTTGCTGGCCCACGTGTCGCCGAGCGGCAACGGGAAGCTCGGCCAGTCACCGTCGGTGTCGTGCGCGAATTTGAGCCAATCCTTGACCTGCGGGGACGACGAGGTCAGGCCGGCCAGCTGCTCGTGTTGGCGCATGGTGTAGTCGCTGTAGCTCCCGGCTGGGGGAAGTGTGAGCGGTGCGGCAAGCTGCGAGCGCTGGTAGGCGAGGTGAATGTCGAGGAATATCAAGCTGCCGGAGATGCCGTCGATGTGGAGATGGTCGACGCTGGCGTAGAACGTGAAGTATTCGCTGTGCTGGATGGCGCCGAAGGTAAAGCAATCCCATTCGAGGGTTTCCGGCGTTGTCGTCATTGCATGCGCCCTTATCTGCGCCACGTCCATATTCCCGGACTGCACCGGGAGGAATTCGACGGCTTCCACGTCGTCGATGGCATGTCGGACAACGTCGTCATTATCGAATTCGAACCAGTTGTGGTAGGTGTCGTGACGACGAACATGCGCATTGATTGCGGCCGTCATTGCCGCGATGTCACACACACCGGGGATGTCCCACGCCACGACCATCAAACGGGGCAGCTGCCTGCCCATCGCCTTCGCGTAGTGAGCGATTCGCACGTGTTGGAACTGCTGGTAAGTGGCAGGCAGGTCCGATCGCGGTGCCGTACGAGCCGCCTCACGCGCTACTGCTGAGGCAGTCCATGTGACTACCGGACCATGGGCCGGTTGCCATCCGTTGATGCTGCCCAATGCGACCATTTCCTCGCTCCTTGTCTTTCAACATCGACATTTAGTACGTTGCACATGAATGGCAGAACCGGCCATTTGCGGATAAACTTCGCGCCCGCGTGCATTTCCAGTGGTTCCGTAATCGTGCGCCGTACTCGGATATGTTGTGCAATCCGAACGTACGACGCCGCTTAGAGCTGTGTCGCTGTTGTAGTCAATAGTCACCAAAAGCGACGATTTCCTGGTTTTGCGCATTGTGCTCATCCGTCGCGATGGGCGGCGATTGATGCGCATCAGCTGACGCCTGCCGTCAGCCGCCTCGAGGAACGCGGTGGGGTTGATCTCGAGGATCGGTTCAGGGGCCAGCCATTGCCACCGCCGGTTTGCCGTGTGCGCAAACTGGCCGGCGCCCCCGGCGCCGGCGGGTTACAGCCCGGGCTGGTCGTCGATGATGCCCAGCCAGATCTGGGCGGCGTCGATGGCGACCTTCTCGCTGATGAAGGCGTGCTGCGTTCCGGTGTAGATGTCGCGGAAGGCGCGCTCCAACCGGCTGCCCTCGCGGATCGAGCTGGTCCCGGCGACCAGATGCGCCCATTCGGCGCAGCCGCGGGCGGTGTCGGTGGCGTAGACGGCGGCCACCCGCATGTCGGCGCGAAGCGCCGGGGTGAGGTCCTGTCCCGATGCCACCGCCGCCTCGGCGGCGGTGAACGCGTCGAGCACCAACAGCCGGGCCGCGCGCCAGGCCGCGCGGTGATGCGCCAGGCCCTTCTGGAAGGTGGGGCGGCTGGCCAGCGACGCCATGTCGCTCATCCGGAACTTCGTCGCGGCCAGCTCTTGGACATCGTCGAGCATGCTCTTGGCCACGCCCAGCGCCCACGACGCGTGCCCGGCCGCGGTCACCGGCATCAGTCCCATCCGGGTGGCCGGCGACGTCCCGCGGTGGGGCTGCCGCACAAACAGTTCAAACGTGCGCCTCTCGGGCACGAAAACGTCTGCGGCGCTGTAGTCGTAGGAACCGGTTCCCTTCAGTCCCTGCACGAACCAGCCGTCGTTGAAGCTGATCTCGTCGCGCGGAATGACGGCGACCCGCATCTCGGGGAAACCCTCACTGATCCAGCGCATCTCGCCGTTGTCCATCGGCAGGAACCCGGCGGCAACATATTCCGCGTGCCCGATGCCCGAGCCGAAGTTCCACGCGCCGCTCACCCGGTAGCCACCGTCGCCGGCGGTGCCCTGTCCGTTGGGGAAGAACTGGCCGCCCAGGGTGACCCGGTTGTCGTGCGCGGTGAACACCTCGGCGAAGCCGTCGTCGGGCAGGTATGCCGCCGCGGCGAACGACGAGGGCAGATTGGCGATCCCCACCCAACCGAATGACCCATCCTGCCAAGCCATTTCGATCCAGGTCTCGATCATCTCGGTGAACGACGGCTCGACGCCACCGGCCGCCACCGGGTTGAACGCCGACATCAGCCCGCTGGCCCACATCGCATCGACGATCGCCGGGGACAGCGTGCGCAGCCGCTCCGATTCGGCGGCTTCGGACTGCACCAGGTCCCGCATACCGCGGGCCAGCGCCACCACCCGGTCTGCTGTGTCGGCGATCGAGGTCATGGGGGTGACCGTATCAACCACTCCCGGCTTTGCGAACGAAAATCACCCGTCGTGACAGGTCGTTTACCGTGTGGGTGGTGCGCTGGATTGTCGACGGCATGAATGTGATCGGAAGCCGTCCCGATGGCTGGTGGAAGGACCGCAACGGTGCGATGGTCACCTTGGTGGAAAGGCTGAATCGATGGGCGTCGCGGCAAGGAGAAACGGTGACGGTGGTTTTTGAGCGACCGCCGTCGAGCGCCATCACGTCATCGGTGATCGAGATAGCGCACGCACCCACGGCGGCCGCCAATTCGGCCGACGACGAGATCGTCCGGATGGTCGCGGCCGACGCCGCGCCGCACGACATTCGCGTGGTGACATCCGACCGCGCGCTGACCGACCGGGTGCGAAGCCTGGGCGCATCCGTTCAGCGGTCGGAAAGCTTCCGCGACCTCGTCGATCCGCGGGACCGATGACCACCGCCGAACCCGGTCCACCGGGCAACCGGGTCTGCGCGCTGGCGCACATCGACATCCCGATCATCCAGGCGCCGATGACCTATATCGCCGGCGCCCAACTGGCCGCTGCGGTGTCGAACGCCGGTGCGCTGGGAATCATCGAGACCACCTCGGATCAGGGACGAGCCGACCTGCGGCGGGTGCGCGAACTGACCGCCGGTGCCGTCGGCGCGAACATCGCGTTGCTGTTCAATCGTGATCCGGCGATGCTGGACTTGCTTGTCGCCAACGACATTCGCTTCGTGACCACCTCCGCCGGCAGCCCGTCGATTTTCACCGAACGTCTGCACGATGCGGGCATCACGGTGTTCCACGTGGTAGGCACCCTGGCCGCGGCCAAGAAGGCCGTCGATGCCGGCGTGGACGGGCTGGTGGTCGAAGGCGTCGAAGGAGGCGGATTCAAGAATCGGTTCGGCGCCTCGACCATGGTGCTGCTGCCGTTGGTGGCCGCCCACGTCGACGTCCCGATCGTGGCCGCGGGCGGGATCTGTGACGCGCGGTCCATGGCGGCCGCCTTCGTCCTCGGCGCGGACGCGGTGCAGATGGGCACCCGGCTGCTCGCGTCCGCGGACTCGCCGGTGCACGGCAACCTCAAGCAAGCGGTCGTCGACGCCGACGAGACCGGCACGGTGCTGCTCCCCCTCGACGGCAACCGGATGATGCGCGTCATCCGCACGCCCGCCGCCGAGCGGCTCGACGCCGCGACGTCCGCCGAAGCGGGCGCCGCGGCCCTACAACGCGTGCAGCGGCTCTACTTCGACGGCGACCTCGACGCCAGCGTCGCCAACACCGGCCAGGTGGCCGGGCGCATCGAGGACCTGCCCCCGGCCGCCGACATCATCGAGCAGATGTGGCGAGGCTGCCGCGAGGTGCTGGGGGCCACGTCGCAGCGCGTGGGGCGGGCCGAACTCGAACAGGCCTGACTGGCAGCGGGCGCGGATCAGCCCGCGGCCGCCAGAGCCGCGTCGTAGTTGGGCTCCTGCGCGATCTCGGGCACCAACTCGGTGTAGGCGACGTTGCCGTCGGCCCCGACCACCACGATGGCGCGCGCGAGCAGTCCGGCCATCGGGCCATCGGTGATCGTGACGCCGTAGTCCTCACCGAAGCTGTCCCGGAACGCCGACGCGGTTTTGACGTTCTCGATGCCCTCGGCGCCACAGAACCGTGCCTGCGCGAACGGCAGGTCCTTCGAGACGTTCACCACGGTCGCCCCGCCGCCGGCGGCCCGCTCGTTGAAGGTCCGCACGCTGGTCGCGCACACCGGCGTGTCGATGGACGGAAAGATGTTGAGCACCAAGGGCTTACCGCCGAATTGCTCGCTGCTGACCGCGGCCAGATCGCCGCCGACCAGGCTGAAGGCCGGGGCTTTGGATCCGACGGCAGGCAGCTCGCCGACAGTGTTGATCGGGTTTCCACGCAACGTTATCTGTGCCATGGGCAACAGTCTGCCAAGGCCGTCGCGGCCGCCACGGGGCAGGTCCCATGTCCTAATTGGTGGGGTGCATGGCGTAGACGACGTGCCCCCGCGTGGCCAACACTGAATCCATGCCTCGCAAGGTGGTGATCGCCGGCTTCCCCGGTGTGCAGGCGCTCGATGTGGTGGGCCCATACGACGTGTTCACCAGCGCATCGATGTTGACCGGCGGCGGGTATGAGGTCGCTGTCGCCTCGGTCGGCGGCCAACCGATAGCCACGGCGACCGGGCTGGCCTTCGTGACGACGCCGCTGCCGGACCCGGCCGACCCGATCGACACAGTGGTGCTGCCCGGCGGTGCCGGCGTGGACGAGGCACGCGCCGACGCCGAGCTCGTCGCCTGGATCAAGGCCGTCGCCGGCCAGGCCCGCCGCATGGTGACGGTGTGCACCGGTGCGTTTCTCGCGGCCGAGGCGGGGTTGCTGGACGGGCAGCGGGTGACCACACACTGGGCCTTCGCCGAACGGTTGGCGGCCCAATTCCCCGCGATCGAGGTCAACGCCGACCCGATCTTCGTGCGGAGCTCGCAGACCGTGTGGACCGCCGCGGGCGTCACCGCCGGCATCGACCTGGCGCTGGCGCTGATCGAGGACGACCACGGCACCGAGGTCGCGCAGACGGTCGCCCGCTGGCTGGTGCTGTATCTGCGCCGACCGGGCGGCCAGACGCAGTTCGCGGCGCCGGTGTGGATGCCGAGGGCCAGACGGGATTCCATCCGCGAGGTGCAGGAGGCGATCGAGGTCGACCCGGGCCGTCCGCACAGCATCGGTGATCTGGCCCGCCGGGCCGCGATGAGCCCGCGCCACTTCACCCGCGTGTTCACCGCCGAAATCGGCGAGGCGCCCGGCCAATACGTCGAACGGATCCGCACCGAAGCCGCGCGCCGGCAGTTGGAGGAGACCGACGACACCGTCGTCGCCATCGCCGCCCGGTGCGGCTTCGGCACCGCGGAAACCATGCGGCGCAATTTCCTTCGCCGCGTGGGTATTTCGCCCGATCAATACCGCAAGGCTTTCGCCTGACACCGAAAGGACGACACCGATGACCCAAATCGCCATCGTGGCCTACCCCGGATTCACCGCGCTCGACATGATCGGGCCGTACGAGGTGCTGCGCAACCTGCCCGGCGCCGAGGTTCGCTTCGTGTGGCACGAGGCCGGACCGATCACCGCCGACTCCGGGGTGCTGGTCATCGGCGCCACCCACTCGCTGGCCGAAACACCCTCCCCCGACGTCATTCTCGTGCCCGGCGGGCCGTCGACCCCGGTGCACGCACGCGACGACGCGTTGCTCGACTGGCTGCGCCGGGCCCACCGCAGCGCGAGCTGGACGACGTCGGTGTGCTCCGGGTCGGTGATCTTGGCGGCCGCGGGGCTGCTGGACGGCCGGCGGGCGACGTCGCACTGGCTGACGATCCCCGCGCTCAAGGCATTCGGCGCGGTTCCGGTGGCCGACGAACGGATCGTGCACTCCGACGACATGGTCACCAGCGCCGGCGTGTCCGCCGGGCTCGACCTCGCGTTGTGGCTGGCCGGACAGATCGCCGGCGAATCCCGCGCGAAGGCAATCCAGCTCGCGCTCGAATACGATCCGCAGCCGCCATTCGATTCGGGCCACATGTCGAAGGCCTCGGCGACGACGAAGGCCGCTGCGACGGCGCTGCTGTCCCGTGACAGCGTGAAGCCCGCCAACGTGAAGGCCACGACCTTGCTCGCCTGGGAGCAGGCGCTGGACAAGGTCCGGTCGCGGCGGCGCAGGCGGCCGCTGGAGAGCATTACGTAACTGGGGAATGCGCTAGCGCCGGTGATAGCGCTTCGCGCACAAGCACTCTCGAGCCAGAGCCTAGCCGCTAGGCGCCGGGCTGCAGGATCTCGGTGGTGGCGAGTTGCCCGCCGGCCTGCAGCCACGCCGCGACGGCGCCGGGAGCGTCACGGTCGGGGTTGTAGATGTCCTCCTCGCTGGAGAACAGCCCGTCGCCGGCATAGACCAGGCGGGTCCAGTTGGGGAACCAGAACGGCTCGCCGTTCGGATCGGTCGGATGGTCGAGCAGGTTCTTGATCATGACGACGACGGCGTCGTTGTCCTCATCGTGGGCGATCCAGTCACTGGGAAACCGCATGTGCGGGAACGGCGCCATCACCGCGACGATCCAGTCGCGAACCGCCTCGCGTCCGTGGAAGACGCCGTAGTGATGCTCGGTGTAGACGACGTCTTCGGTGAAGAGGTCCGCGAAGGGCCGCCAGTCGCCCGAAGCGCTGCACCCTTCGACGACCTTGGTGTAGTTCTCGACGGCTTCGTCGATTTCTGCCCTGGTGAATTTGCCCATAGCGGACACACTAGAACGTGTTTCGGTTTTGGGTCGCTCGTATGAATGGGGAGATCGGATGAACGTGTTGGACTTGTTCAACCTGCGCGGCAAGCGGGCGTTGGTGACCGGGGCGTCCAGCGGCATCGGCAGGAAAGTCGCGCAGGCCTACGTGCAAGCCGGCGCCCACGTCGCCATCGCCGCGCGGAATGTCGAGGCGCTGGAACGCATCGCCGGCGAGCTGGCGGCGGACGGCGCCGGCAAGGTCCTGCCGATTCGATGTGACGTGACCCAACCCGACCAGGTGAACAGCATGGTCGACCGGGTGACCGCGGAGCTGGGCGGGATCGACGTCGCGGTCTGCAATGCCGGCATCATCGCGGTCGTCCCGATGCTGGAGATGTCGCCGGAGGAATTCCAGCGGATCCAGGACACCAACGTGACGGGAGTCTTCCTGACCGCGCAGGCGGCGGCCCGGGCGATGGTCGCCCAGGGGCGCGGCGGCGTCATCATCAACACCGCGTCGATGTCGGGCAGCATCATCAACGTTCCGCAGCAGGTCGGTCACTACTGCACCGCCAAGGCGGCCGTCATCCAGTTGACCAAGGCCATGGCGGTCGAATTCGCGGCCCACAACATCCGGGTGAACAGCGTCAGCCCCGGCTATATCCTCACCGAGCTCGTCGAGCCGTTAACCGAGTATCACCGCCAGTGGGAGCCGAAGATTCCGCTCGGCCGCATCGGTCGCCCCGAGGAACTCGTCGGCCTGTACGTCTATCTGGCCAGCGAGGCGTCCAGCTATATGACGGGGTCGGACGTCGTGATCGACGGCGGCTACACCTGTCCCTAGCTCACCGGCCCTATCGCTCGAGCTCGCCGGAGATCCCGCGTTCGAGGTTGGCCTGCGTCGCCGAGGGCAACACCAGCAGGCCCTCGAGTTCGTTGCGGGCCACATCGTAGGCGCGTTGACGTTCCTGGGGTGCCGCCGCGGGGTCCGCCGCCACCCGTAACAGGCTCTGCGCCCGCGCAATTCGCTGCTGGTCCGCGTTGGAGAAATCGGTGCGGCGCCGGCGAATCGCCTCGGCCTCTGCGGCGTTGAACGCCGTGACGTAGTCCTCGACCGCGGCCATGTACCGCGCGGCGCCGTCGCGGTCGTCGAGCAGATCCTCGGCCTGCGCCGGGCGCAGAAAGTCGGCCCGCAGCTTGGCCTTATGGAACGCGATCGTGTTGGCCTCGCGCATGTCGGTCATCAGCGGAAAGTCCAGCAGTTTGGCGACATCGAGCTCGTATTCGAGCCAGCGGGCATCCGTGCGGCCATGCTCATCGAGGACGCGCCGGATCGCGCGCCACTGGGCCGCTTGATTTCCGCCCGCGCCGTCGGCCGCGGGCGCGCCGGGCAACGGTTCCCGGCCGAACTCCCGCGACCGCTCGTCGGCGCGCCGTCGGTAGCTGCCGAACGCGCGCACGGCGGCGACGATCGCGCCCGTCAGCGGCAGGATGACGATCAACAGCTCCGCCAACCGGAATATCAGACCCACATCGCCAGGATGCCAGCAACTCCCCCGGGTTGACCCCGGGTCAGCGGACGCCCAGGGTGCCGGCGAGGTATTCCGTGCGACAGGCCCGGCGGGCCAGCTTGCCGCTGGTCGTGCGCGGGATGGCGCCGGCCGGCAGCAGACGGACGTCCGACACGCTCAGGCCGTGTCGCTGTGCGACCGCCGCCCGGACGGCCTCGATCGCCGGCGCGGATCCTGACGGCTGGTGCCCGCCGCGCGTTCGGCGACCACCACCAGCCGGGCGGCATCCGGGTCATCGTCGGCCGGCACGGAAAACGCCGTCACGTATCCGCGCCGGACGATCTCGGAGGCTTCGGCGACGGTGGCCTCGATGTCCTGCGGGTAGTGGTTGCGGCCGTCGATCGTCACCAGGTCCGCTATCCGGCCGGTCACGTACAGCTCACCGTCGAGATACACGCCCAGGTCCCCGGTGCGCAGCCAGGAGCCGTCCAGATCGGCGCCGTCGCCATGGCTGCCGTCGGCGAGCCGCGACTGCAGCTTGGCGCCGAAGGCCCGCCGCGTCTCGTCTGGCCGTCCCCAGTAGCCCCGTCCGACGTTGTTGCCCTGCAACCAGATTTCGCCCACCTGGCCGTCCGGCAACTCTGATCGCCTGGCGGGATCGACGATGACGGCCCATTCGCTGCGTGCGACCTGACCGCACGACACGTGCGCGACGGCCCTGGAATGATCGGCGTCGACGCGCACCGCCGATCCGGCGCCCAGCAGTTCTGAGTCGAAGTACACCGCCGTCGCCTCGGCGGCCGGGGCGATGGTCGCGACGAACAAGGTGCCCTCGGCGATGCCGTAGGAGGGTTTGAACGCGGTGGGCGGCAACCCGTAGGGCGCGAACGCCTTGGTGAAGGTCTTGATGGAGTCGATGCTGACCGGCTCGGAACCGATGATCATCACCACGTTGCGCAGGTCGATGTCCGCCTCGGGGCCGGGCAGCCCGCGCTGCGCGGCCCATTCGTACGCGAAGTTCGGTGCGGCGGTGACGACGTTGCCCTGTCGGGACCCGTCGGACAGCGCCTGAATCCATCGCTGCGGGCGGCGGACGAAGGCGGCGGGAGACATCAGCGTGGAGTGGCCGCCGTAGACCGCCGGGAAGCCGATCATCGACAAACCCATGTCGTGGTAGAGCGGTAACCAACTGACGCCGTGGGTGTTTCGGTCCAGCAGATCGATCGACAGGATCATTTGGACCAGGTTGGTGCCCACCGCGCGGTGGGTGATTTCGACACCGACCGGCGGGCGGGTGGAGCCCGACGTGTACTGCAGGTGCGAGACGTCGTCCATGCCGAGCTCGGTCGGCGCGAACCACTCCCCCGCCGCGTCGGGTATCTGGTCGATGGCGATCACCTGCGGCCGGCGCAGATGCGGATGGCCGGCCAGGAACGCCTCCACCGCCCCTTGGGCGGCGGTCGTCGTGAGCACGGCGGTGGGCTCCGAATCCCGCAGCGCGGTATCGAGGCGTTCGGCGTGCCCGGGCAGCTCCGGGGCGAACAACGGCACCGCGATGGTTCCGGCCTTGACCGCCGCGTAGAACCCGGCGACGTAGTCGATGCCCTGCGGCGCAAGGACGGCAACGCGCTGACCGCGGCCCGCGGCCTGCTGGATGCATGCGCCGATGGCCTGCAGCCGCGCACCGAACTGGGTCCATGTCACCTCGTCGGCTTCGCCCCGCGCCGAACGGCTGAAATCGAGGTAGCGGTACGCCACGGTGTCACCGACGTTCGCGATGTTGCGGTCGATGAGCGAGATCAGGTTGACCCCGGGCGGCAGCACCACCCGGCCCGCGGCGTCCAGGCAGTCCTCGATGCGAAGGAGGCCACCGGCAGCCGGGCCGTCCTGCCGGGAGCCGCGATCCATGACTGCAGTCTAGGCAAGCCGAGCGGCGGTCTTCGCGCCGGTGAATCGGCAAACAGCAAGAGCGGCGCGGGCATTCGCCGCCTCGGGCGGGTGCTCGATCACCGGGCGCGCGGCGACGGTCAACCCGATCCGGTCATGGGCCGGGGCGGGCGGTAGCCTACCGGCGAGCGGCGTCCAGGGCCGTCCGTTTGCTACCACCAGGAGTCGTCATGCCGGGCCGCAACTATTCCTTCGAAGTCACCCGCACCAGCAGTGCGCCCCCGGCGACGGTGTTCCGGCTGGTGGCCGACGGCGCCAACTGGTCGCAGTGGGCCAAGCCGATCGTCGTGCACTCGAGTTGGGCGCGCCAGGGCGACCCGGCGCCTGGTGGCATCGGGGCCGTCCGCAAGGTGGGCATGTGGCCCGTCTACGTGCAGGAGGAAACCGTCGCCTACGAGCCGGACCGTCGCCACGCCTACAAGCTGGTGGGCCCGCGCACCCCGGCCCAGGATTACGGCGGCGAGGTGGTCCTGACGCCGAACGCGGCGGGCGGGACCGACATCCGCTGGACCGGTTCGTTCACCGAAGGCGTCCGCGGGACGGGTCCGCTGATGCGCGCCGCCATGGGTGGAGCGGTCCGGTTCTTCGCGGGCCGGCTGGTGAAGGCGGCCGAGCGGGAATCCCGCGCGGGGCGCTGACCGTCCCGCACCCGCATGACGGCCGCACGAAGCGGCCGCCACGCTTCGATTCACGAATCACGGGTTGTTGAACTGGTTTTCGTACGTTTGTTGTTGCTGCATGTCCTGATTGAACTGCTGCTGGGCCTGCTCGTTCTGCTGTTCGGCCTGTTGCATGGATTGCTGTAGCTGCTGCTGCAGTTGATCGTCGCCGTCATCGGTCGCGAAACCGCCGGTGAGACCGGGTGAACCGGCGGCGTCCGCCAGGTGCACCGAGTCCCAGCTCGGCACGGTCTCCGGTGTCGTGACACGAGCCGCGTCGTACAGCGCGAGTACGGCCAGGGTGGCGGCAATTCCGAAGACGCGGGTGATCGCGGGGCCAAGGGTGTCGGTGGTCATTCTCCAGGTATGCGCCGCGTCTTTAGCTGCCCACTGGGAGGCGGCTGTCGTCTCGGTATGAAGCCTCGCAATGAGCCGCTATCTGGACTCGACCTCGTCCTGATACTTCTTGGTCATGTGCGCGACGGCGTCCAGCTGCGACTGCGCCAGGTTCTCCCGGGCCTGGCCGGCGCGCGCGGCGGCGTCGAGCGTCGGCTGCGCCTGGCCCTGGAAGTGCGGCATCACCTCGGCGGCGAACAACTCGGCGGACCGTCGGGTGGCGGCCGGGTTGGCCCACTCGTGACCCATCTGCAGCATGCAGCCGAATCCGCCGGACTGGTCCCAGAGCCGCTGCACCTGTTCGCGCGCCCGCTCGGGCGTGCCGATCACGCCCGCGCCGTTCTCGTTGATGACGTCGATCATTTCGTCGAGCTGCTCTCCCGGCATCGTCATCTGCGGGAACGCCGCCACCTTCTGGAAGTACCGGAACCACGGCTCGATGCCGAACTTGACCTCCTCGCGGGCCTGCTTCTCGGTCTCGGCCAGGTGGAACAAACCGACCAGGCTCCAGTTCTTGCGGTCGACCTGCGTGCCGAAGGCCGCGGCGCGCTCCTCGACAATGCCCCAGTGGTAGGACAACGCGTTGAAACCCTCGACGGTCAACGTCGCCCCGATGGACAGCAGGCCGATGCCGTGCTTACCCGCCAACCGCGCGCCCGTCGGTGAGGCGACCGCCGCGACCGACAGCGGGATGCCGCCGTCGGTGTACGGGGCGAGCTGCAGCTTGGCATCGTAGAGCTGATGGGTGGCGGTCTTGGCGCTGACCGTCTCGCCCGCCAGCAGCCGCACCGCGATGTCGAGATTGGTTTCCAGCAGCTCGCGCGTGTCGGTCGGGGTGAGTCCGATCATGGACGAGTCGCTGGGCAGCGAGCCCGGCCCGACGCCGCCGATGATGCGGCCGTGCGTGAGGTGATCCAGCAGCATCAGCCGGTCGGCGACCCACAGCGGATTGTGATACGACAGCGAGATGACACCCGTGCCGAACCGGATTCGCTTCGCGCGTTCGGCGGCGGCGGCGATGAAAATCTCTGGGGAGCTGATGATTTCGCTACCCGCCGAGTGGTGTTCGCCCAACCAGACTTCGTCGAAGCCCAGCGCGTCGAGATGCTCGACGAAGGCGAGATCGCGTTGCAGGGCCAGCGTCGGATTGGTGCCCGCGCGGTGGAACGGGGCGATGAAGTATCCGAACCGCAGCTTCGACATTGAAGTCCCCTTGCATCCGAGTTGGCAGAACCATAACTCGGAATGCGGCTTGGGCCCTAGGTCCAGACAAGTGTTCAGCCGATGGGGCCAGGTGATCCCGGCCCCACCGGCTAGGGAGCAAGTCTTGGTGTTTGCGCTTTAGCGCCGGCTCATCGGGTGATCAGAAACCGCCGCAGACGTTGCCGACGCAACCGCCGCCACCGCCCGGTCCGCCGCCACCACCGCCCACGCCCGGAATGCTGCCGCCGCCCCCGCCGGGACCGCCGCCACCGGTCGGGCCGCCGGGAACGCCGCCGCCACCGCCACCGGGACCGCCGCCACCGGTCGGGCCGCCGGGCACGCCGCCGCCACCGCCATTAGGGCCACCGCCGCCGGTCGGGCCGCCCGGCTCACCGCCGCCGCCACCGGGTGCGGTGGAGGGCGCCACGCTGGAGGACGGTGTAGTCGTCGGGGTCGTGGTGCTGCTGCTGGGGCCGCCCTTATGTCCGCCACCGCAGGCGACCGATAACACGAGCATCGCCGCACCGCCGAACAGTGCGACCGCCGTCCTCGGGCCAGATCTCATCAGATCCCCCATCTCCACATGCGCCACTTCGCGCCGCCCACTTTTTCTTACCCCGCGGCCTCGCCGCGCAAACAGATTCGGGCGGCGAAATCGTGCCGGACGAAAATGGCCCATCACGCAGGCGTGATGGGCCATCGCGAACAGCGGTCGGCTAGCAGTTCGCTCCTACGATGCAGGCCGCGAGCGTGCCGATATGCACGCCGGGGACGGTCGTGCCGGGCTGCGGCATCGCGACGCTGGCTGGCGGATGCGTCGCCGCCGTCGCTGCGTTGCCGGTTTGGCTAACGCCCACGGCACCGAATCCGACCGCCAGAAGAACCGCTGCCGCACCACCGAACACCGCGATCGCCTTATTGATTGGGGTGCCCATCAGGCGCTCCTCTCTGTTCCGGGGCGTTTGTTAAATCTGAGCGCACGTTTGTTACTAGCTAAATCCTACACCTGTGCAACTATGCGCAGGGTAAATTTTTGGCATCGTGTCGCACGGCGAACCGGGGCACGTCGAATGCGCGGGTGGCGGGAGCGGCCCGCGCCGGGCTCGGGCGGCGCGCCGGTGCACGTCGGCGCTGGATGATGACTCCGTTAGCGGCCGCCGCATCGGTCGATCGGGCGGCCGCCGTCGGGTGGCTGGCTAATCTTCCTTGGTGATCAGCTTGCGCAGCGCGACCCGGTCGGGCTGCAGCAGTTCGGCGATGCGGGGCCGGTTCACCTCGGCGACGATGATCTCGCCGACCTCCTGGTAGACCTCGCTGAAGATGCCGTGCGACTTCATCTTCGACGTCTGATACTGGTTGTCCTCGGTCGGCGTCACATAGATCACCGCGTCGGCCTTGAAGCGGTGCACCAGCCAGAGGTGGATCAACGTCATCAGTCGCTTCTGCCGCAGCTTCTCGGCGAAGGTGTTCTGGTCGCGGACCTGAAGGATGCTGCGGCCGTGCCGGTCCTTGATCGGGTCGACGACGACGTTGGCCAACTGCTCGTCGTCGTTGCCGTAAATCCCGAGTTCCAGCACGTCCGAGCCGGCCCGGCGGGGCCGCAGCTGCACGCGCAGCTTCTCGCCCAGGCTGTAGTTCTCGCTCCACATCGCCAGCCACTCCTCGAGCAGCTTCTTCGGCACCTCGGTCTGTACCAGGTGCTGGTGCTGGGTCGATCCCTCGCCCATCGCCTTGGTGGTCGCGGTGCGACCCGACGACGCGGTCAGCGCTGCGTCGCTGCGCGGCCCGCCGACCAGGGTTTGCGGTGTGCGGTAAGGGGATTCGACCAGACGCATCTTGCGCTGCAGGCGGGCCAGCGCCAGCATGCCGTCCTGTTGCAGCGAGGTGGCGAACTCTTCGGCCGCGACGCCATCGATCTGGTGGCCGCCGTAGGTGATGAAGTTGAAGACGAACCCCATCTTGCCCAGTTCCTCGGGGAACTGCTTCATCTGCTCGTCGGTCATGCCGGTGGTGTCCCAGTTGAACGACGGCGACAGGTTGTAGGCCAGCATCTGGTCGGGGAACTCGGCGTGGATGGCGTCGGCGAACTGCTTGGCGTCGGCCAGGTCGGCGGTCTTGGTCTCCATCCAAAGGATGTCGGCAAACGGCGCGGCAGCCAGTGACTTCGCGATGGCGTACGGGATGCCGCCGCGGATCTGGTAGTAGCCCTCAGGGGTCTTCGACAGCTCGCAGTCCCAACCCGGGTCGACGCCCAATTCCTTCGCCTTGGTCTTGGCCGAGTACAAGGAAGCGCGCGCCGCGAACGCTCGCCACTCGTCGACGCTCATGTCGGCCGGCTCGCCCTCGCTCGCATCGAATTCGAGCACCTCGGCCACGGCCTCGCCGTAGGTCATCAGCCCGGCATCGTCCTCCCAGGCCGCCACGAACCGCGACTCGACCTGGTCGAACAGGTCGTCGATCGACTTTTGACCGTTCTCGCGCCAGGTGTTGACCGCGTCGGAGATGACGCCCTGGATGCCCTGGCGCTCCAGCCAGGCGCCGGCCTCGGCGTACTCCCCTTCGGGCAGTGCATAGAGAAGGTGACCGTTGAGGTCTTTGACGCCCAGCTCGTAGAAGCGACGCACCATCGCCAGGAAACAGGACTTGTACGACGGGATGTTGAGGTTGGTGGCGCCGAGCAGGAACGGCTGATCGCGCTCGTCGGCCCGGCTGTCGAGCAGGTTGGCCGCCTCGGCATCGGTGCGGGCGACGATGATGCCCGGCACCTTCATGATGTCGAGCTGGAAGCGCGCGGCGTTGAGGCGTTTGATCTGCTCGTCCGACGGCACCAGCACCTTGCCGCCCTGGTGGCCGCACTTCTTGGTGCCGGGACGCTGATCCTCGATGTGGTACCCCGGGACCCCGACCTCGACGAACCGGCGGATGAGGTTGCGCACGTGCGGGTCACCACCGTGGCCGGTGTCCGCGTCGGCGATGATGAACGGCCGGTAGTCGTATTCGGTGGCGGTCGCCCGCTGCTGCTCACTCATGTTCAGGCGCAGGTACTGCTGGTTGCGGTCGGCGGTCAGCAGCGCGCGCACCAGCACCGCGGCGTCGTCGGGCACCTGGCTCAGCGGGTAGCTGGCGAGGTCGGGGCCGGGATCCTCGGTGGTGGAACCCTTGGCCGACGTCGCCCAACCACCGAGGTAGATCCCCTCGATGCCCATCCGCTTCATCGCGACGGCCTGGCCGGGCGAGTACGGACCGAACGTGGTGATGCTCTTCTTCTCGGCGAACAGCTCGCGCAGCCGCTCATAGAACGCGGCCGCCGCGTTGCGGGCGACGGTGTAATCGGTGGGGATGGTGCCGCGTTGCTCTGCTACCTGGCGGGCCGTGAAGAGGCGCGTGATGCGAGAGAAGCGCGGGTCGTCGAAGTATTGCTGCGTGGCAGCGACCTCGTCGTCAAACGATGGCCGGACTTGCGTGTCCTTATCAATGATCGCCATGTCTTCGCTCCTTCGCGCGCATGATTCCACTGAACGTGAGTCTATCCCCGGAAACGGCAGTTCAATCAGGGCTCGAACGACTTGAGCCAAAACTGTTGCCCCGCCATGTACTTGCGAGAGCTTTTCGGTGGCGGACCGGTGACCGGCGTGAACCACTGGATGGCTGCGGACGTTGGGACAGCGAGGCACCGCGGCGCGGTGCGGTTTCAACGCCTTGGGAGACAATACCTTTCGATACGGTATCGATCACGGGGCCGCCGCACGACGGGCCAGCCAGTCTCGCTGGCGCCGGACGAATCTTGCGTCGACGACGCTGCCATGGCCGGGGACGTAGATCGCCGTGGGCCCACCGACCGCCAGTAGCCGATCCAGGGTCGTGGGCCAGGCCGCGATATCGGAGTCGGCGTCGATCGCGGGGTCGCCGGACTGCTCCACCAAGTCACCGGTGAACACCACGGTCGGATCGCCGCCTTCCGTTGCGGGCACGACCACCACCAAGTCCGACGCGGTGTGGCCCCGGCCGAGGTGGGCGATCGTCACCGCCCGGTCCCCCAGGTCGATGACGGCGTCGTGACCTCCACCGCGCGGGGGCCGCAGAGCCGCGATCGCCGCGTCCACTTCCGCGGGGTCGCCGCCATGACGCAGCGCGTCCTGGCGCAGGTCGCCGGTTGACGAGGAAAGGTATTCGACCACCTCGGGGGCGCAGAAAACCTTCGCCCCGGCGAACAGCGACGCACCGAGTACGTGGTCAAAGTGCTTGTGCGTCAACACGATATGGGTCACCGGGCGCCCGGCAAGCAGCCGGACGTCGGCGTCGATCGCGGCGGCCTCGGTGAGCGTGGTCCCGGTGTCGACGAGCAATGCGCCGGTGCGGCCCCACACCAGCCCGACGGTCACGTCGCAGAACGGAAGCCGGCAGCGACGCGCGGTGGCGGTCAACCGTTCCAGGCGAGTTGCACAGCCTCCGAAGGTAGCCGCCCCGGCAAGCGGTCGCCGCCCGCTTCTTATGTCGGACATGGTTGACATGTCGGAAATTCCCGACGTATGTTGGCGGACGTGCACAGCGTCGATCGCGTCTTCCTCGCCCTGGCCAATCCGGTGCGGCGCGAACTGCTGGAGATCCTCGCCGCCCAACCGCTCTCGGCGGGAGAACTCAGCGATCGCTTCGAGCTCAGCCGCCCCGCCGTCGCCGAGCACCTCAAGGTGCTGCGTGACGCGGGACTGGTCGCCGACCGGCCGCAGGGGCGCCATCGCATTTACCGCCTGACCGCCGAGCCGTTGGCAGACCTCGGCGACTGGCTGCATCCCTTCGAGAAGTTCTGGCGCGGCCGACTGGCCAAGCTCGCCGAGGTAGCACAGGAGCTGGAATGACCGAAACGTCACGGTCCGCGACGGTCCGGGTCGATCAATTCGTCGCGGCGCCACCGGCCACCGTGTGGCGATTGCTCACCGAACCCGCGCTGATAAAGCTCTGGTGGGCCGAGGGGCAGGTGGCCGCGGTGGTGGGACACCAGTTCACGCTCGACATGCCGGGTTATGGCAAGCAGCCCTGCACGGTGCTCGAGGTCGACGCACCGCACCGGTTCGTCTACACGTTCACCGCGGCCTGGACGCTGACCTGGCGGTTGGAAGCCGAAGGCGACGGCACCCGAGTCTTCTTGGAACACAGCGGCTTTGACCTCGGCGACGGCCGCATGGCCCGGGCGTTCGAGCGCATGGGGCCGGGATGGCGCGACGTCGTCCTGCCCCGACTCGCCCAGCTCGGCGCCCAGACGACTCGCTAGACCCCACCGTGGGACTGGTTTCGGGGCAGACCGCTCGGGCTATCACCCCGGAATGGCTATCACCGATTCCCGCGAAGTCGTCATCGAGGCGACGCCCGACGAAATCATGGACGTGCTGTTCGACCTCGAGTCGTTGACCGAGTGGTCGTCGGCGCACAAGAAGGTCGAGGTGCTCGAACGTGACGACCAGAACCATCCGAGGCGATCCAGACAGGTCGTCAAGCTCGTCGGCGTCAGCGACGAACAGGAGCTCGCCTACACCGTTCACGACGACGGCGTCGGCTGGACGTTAGTCAGCTCCAAACAGCAACGCGCTCAAGAGGGTCGGTACACGCTGACCCCCGAGGGGGACGGCACCCGGGTCCGTTTCGAGCTCACCGTCGACCTGGTGGCGCCCGTCCCCGGATTTCTGGTCAAGAAGGGGGCCAAGAGCCTGATGGACACCGCCACCGAGGGACTGCGCAAGCGGGTCCTCGAAGTCGAGCAGCGCGGCAAGTAGCTTGGCCTCGCGCGGGTGAAATCGGGCCCTTCCCGAGTGTGAGCGCGCGAGTCAGACTGGTAGTCATGGAACCTACGCCGGCGGGCAGGCCGCACCGAATCGCAGCGATCATCGGTGTGCTGGCGATGGCGCCGGCGCTGGCCGGCTGCGGCGGCCACGGCGATGGCCACATGACGACGTCGTCGGCGCCGAAGATCACCACCCTCGGTCGCACGGCGCCGCGCGCGCCCGCCGACGGACCGCTGACCATCAGCAGTCCCGCTTTCGCCGACGGGGCCCCGATCCCGGTGCAGTACACCTGCAAGGGCGCCGACATCGCGCCGCCGTTGGCGTGGTCGGCGCCGCTGGGTGCGGCCCTGGTGGTCGACGACCCCGACGCCGTCAACGGGCTGTACGTCCACTGGGTCGTCGTCGGAATCCCGCCTGGTTCCGGAAGCACCGCCGATGGTCAGACCCCGGCCGGGGCGACCGCGCTGCCCAACACGGCCGGCCAGCCGGCGTACAAGGGGCCCTGTCCCCCGGCGGGAACCGGTACGCATCACTACCGGTTCACCCTCTATCAGCTGCCCAACGACTATCAGCTGCCCGCCGGTCTGGCCGGGGTGCAGGCGGCGCAGACGATCGGCGGCGTCGCGACCGCGCAGGCTCAGCTCACCGCGGTCTTCGGCGGCTGATCGGGCCCGTCACGACGCGTCGTCGAGAACCTGATAGGCGGCGTTGTAGCCGGGAGTGAACGTGATGCCGGGCCCGCCGTGGCATCCGGCGCCGGCGAGATAGAGACCGTCGATTTCGATGGGCATGTCGGCAAAGCCCTTCGGGCCGGGCCGGTTCGGGCCCATCAGGTCGGGGTGGAGCAGTCCGTGGCAGAAGTCGCCCGAGGGCGCGCCGAACATGGTGTTCATGGGTAGGGCGCGAAGGTGATGTGGCGGATCACGATGTCCTTGAAGTTCGGCGCCAATCGGGTGATCTTGTCGATAACCCGTTGCGCCATCGCGTTTTTGAGATGGCCATGCTGGTCGCGGGCGACTTCGACCGGAAACGCGTAAGCGAATGCGCTGGCCGCGTGCTTGCCGGGCGGCGCCATGCTGGGATCGTGCACCGACGGGATCTGCATGCCCATCGACGGGTTGTCCGGAATGACGCCCCGGCGGCAGTTTTCCCAGTGCAGCTGTTGCTCCTCGGGTGACCCGAAGATTCCGACCGACTGTTGCATTCCTTCCTCATTGAGGAACTCATAGGGCGGGGCGAATTCGGGCAGCCCGCCCAGCGCGAAGTGGATCTGCACGAACGAGGCCCGGTGATCGCGGCCGGAAACACGCGAGACCAGTTGTGCGGGAACTTGTTCGGGCGCGATCAGCTCGGTTGTTCCGGCGATCTCGCCGACGACGTCACCGCGAGTCTGGATCTGGTGCGCTCCGGCCTGGCGCCGCTGGCCTGACGGCACCCCCGACCGAAGCCGTCACTGGTTTGCCGCGGCGTCCACGGCCGCCTCGATGAAGCGCCGCAGCACGGGGCCGTTGGCCCGCTTCACAAACGCCAACGCGACGGGAATGTCGGGCGCGCCTCGCAGCGCGACGAACCGCACGCCGGGGTGGATGTTGCGCCTGATCGCAACGTCGGGAATGACCCCGATGCCGCGGTCGGCCGCGACGGATTCGATCCACTCGTCGAAATTCGTTGTCTCGACTATGGTTTCCGGCCCATCCCCCGCCGGCCACGACCAGGGCCCGGTGGTACCACTGGCCGTGTTGACCACCAGCGGCCAGCGTGGCACCCCGGCCCAGTCCAGCTTCGCCCGCTTGGCCAGGGGCGAATGCACCGAACACACCGCCACCCGGGGCTCATCGAAAAGGTGCACGATTCGAACGGCGGTCGAGGTCACGTGGCCGCGCACCAGGGCGACATCCACCCGGCCCTGCTGGACCGCCCCGAGCGCGTCGTCGGTGCGGATCAGGCTGACGGTGGTCCGGGTGGTGCGCTCGAACCGCGCGACGGTGTCCTGCGCCCACGGGTCGGGCAGCAGCCAGCTGAATCCGAGGCGGATGCTCGCTTGTTGCCGGACGGCGTCGACCCCACGCCCCAGCTCGGCCAGGACCCGCTCGACGTGACCGAGAAAGACCCGCCCGGCCGGGGTGGTCGCCACGTGGCGCGAACTGCGGTCTAGCAGCGACGCTTGGAGCGCGTCTTCGAGCTGTTTGATGGTTCGGCTCAGCGCGGGCTGGGTGATGCTGAGCTCCTGCGCGGCCAGCGTGAACGATTCGAGGCGGGCCACCGCTTCGAACGCCCGGAGGTGACGCAACTCGACTCGCCCGGACTGCACCGCGTCCATGCTCGATGAGCATAGATCCTTCACACAAGGCATTTCACGCGGGATTCCCGAAGACCTAACGTCGGTTGCACTGGGAGCGCAATCCGCGCTGTTGTTCGCAGGAGGAAAAATGCCGCTGTTGTACATCGACCTCATCGAGGGTCGTACGCCCTCGGAGGTTCGTGCCCTGCTGGACGCGATCCACGACACGGTCGTCGAGGCGTTCGGCGTTCCGCCGCGGGATCGTTACCAGGTGGTGCATACCCACCCGGCACATGAAATCGTCACGCTGGACACCGGTCTGGGCATCGATCGGTCGTCTCGCCAGGTGATCTTGCACGTGGTAAGCCGACGGCGGCCGCGCGAGCTCAAGCAGAAGTTCTATGAACTGCTGGCGTCGCGCCTCGCCGACCGGTGCGGGCTCGACCCCGCCGACCTGATCGTCTCGGTCACCGAAAACGACGACGAGGACTGGTCTTTCGGCCACGGGAGGGCCCAGTTCCTCACCGGTGAACTCAAGTGAGCGCCGCCACGGGTTTGCCGACACGCCTGACCGACCTGTTCGGGATCGAGCACCCGATCCTGCTCGCGCCGATGGCCCTGGTCTCCGGGGGCCGGCTGGCGGCGGCGGTGACACGGGCGGGCGGACTGGGGCTCATCGGTGGGGGCTATCCCGACGCCGAATGGCTGCAGACGCAGATCGACCGGGCCGCCGGCGCCCGGGTCGGATACGGGTTCATCACCTGGAGCCTGGCCCGCAATCCGGGGGTGCTCGACGTCGCGCTGGAAAGGGATCCGGCGGCCGTGATGCTGTCGTTCGGCGAGTTGGCGCCCTTCGCCGATCGCATCCACGCGGCCGGCGTTCCGCTGATCGCGCAGGTGCAGAACCTAGATCAGGCCCGTCGCGCGCTCGATGCCGGTGCGGAAGTCATCGTGGCGCAGGGCGGCGAGGCCGGCGGGCACGGCATGAGCGTGCGGTCGACCTTCACCCTGGTGCCCGAGGTCGTCGACTTCGTGGCGGACCGCTCTCCGGCCACGTTGGTGGCGGCCGCGGGTGGCGTCGGCGATGGCCGCGGATTGGCCGCCGCGCTCGCGTTGGGCGCCGACGGCGCCGTAGTCGGTACCCGGTTCTGGGCGACGCCGGAAGCGCTCGTCTCACCCCAAGCGCAGCGGCGCGCAGTGGCGGCCGGCGGTGACGACACCGTGCGCACCCGGGTCTACGACGTCGTGCGCCGCCTCGATTGGCCCACCGGATACACCGTGCGGGCCCTGAACAACGCCTTCCTGGACACCTGGCACGGCAACGAGGCCGAGCTGTCGGCGCGGCTGCCCGAAGCGATCGACGCCTACGAAAAAGCGGTAGCCGCAGAGGATTTCGATACCGCCGCCATCCTCACCGGCGAAGGGGTGGGGCGCGTCCGCGAGGTTCGGCCCGCCGCGGAGATCGTCACCGAGATGGTCGGTGACGCCAACCGCATCCTCAACCGCGACCCCGCGCCCTAGACAGCCGAGCGACGAGTCTGGTTTGCTCAGCTGGCTAGCTTGTTTCCGCCTTGTCTGCGCGGGCAGGAGTGCGCGATGGCCCGTATCAACGTCCCGGATGGCCCCGGCGGTGAAGCCGCCATGATCGACGACTGTGTCGCCGCATCCGCCAATTGTCCGGGATACCCTGCGCGCCAACACCTTTGCATCGACAAGTCCTGCGCCATCGACCTCTGATCACCCATCGGAAAGGAACCCATGGACATCGCCACCGTCGACGAGCTGCTGAGCACCACACGGTCGGTCCGCAAACGCCTCGACCTGACCCGCCCGGTCGGTCGCGACGTGATCCTGGAGTGCATCCAGCTGGCGATGCAGGCGCCCACGGCGAGCAACACGCAAAACTGGCGCTGGCTGGTCATCACCGACGCGGACAAGCGCGCCGCGATCGCCGAGATCTACCGCAGCATCGGCGCCCAGTACCTGGCCTACGCGGCCGACAACGCGACCGACGCCCAAACGCAGCGGGTGTACCAGAGCGCGATGAGCCTGACCGAGACGCTGGCGGAGGTGCCCGTGCACGTCATCCCCTGCCTCACCGAGCGCATCGACACCGCGGAACCGGGCATCGCCGCGGCGGCCTGGGCATCCATCATCCCCGCGGGGTGGAGTTTTCTGCTGGCGCTGCGCTCGCGCGGGCTGGGATCGGTGTGGACGACGATGCATCTGTTCAAGGAGAAGGAGGTCGCCGAACTGCTCGGCATCCCGCCGACCGTCACGCAGGCGGCGCTGTTCCCCGTCGCCTACACGATCGGCACCGACTTCCGGCCGGCCAAGCGGCCGCCCGCGGAGACCATCACGTACTGGGACACCTGGGAACGGCCCGTCGGAGCCAGCTGATGCAGTCCTACACCGTGCGATTCCACGTCGATGCGCCGCCGCGCAAAGTGTGGCGGGTGCTGCATCCGCCGGCCCCACCGAACGCCCCGCGGCCGCGGGTGCTCGAGTGGCCCAACGGCAGCATGGAAATCCTCAACGAGGGCAACGAAGCCGGCGAGGGCCTGGTCCGGACCTGCATCTTCGAAGTGCCCAAATACCTGCTGTCCGGCGGTAGGGCGCGATCCTGGGAAACCGTGACCGAGGCCGAGCTCAACAAGCTGTCGCGCTACGTCGCCGTTGGCGCCCCGCTGTGGTCGCGGGCCGAGGGATATCACCGGCTCGAAGAGCAGCCGGACGGCACCACCGTGCTGACCTTCCACGAGACGTACCACGCCTACAACCCGGTGCTGCGCTTCTTTCTCGAACGCCCGGTGCACGCGAAGATCTCCCGCGACAACCTCGCGACCTACGAGCACGCGCTCGGCTACGCGGGCCGGGTCCGGCGGCTGGATTAGCCGTTCTTTGCCACTCCGCAGATTTCACAACGATATGAATTAGGTTGTCCACCCCGGTACCCTCGATCTCTATGGGTGGAGTACCTGCTGCGGCGAGGGTGGTCGCTGCGAGTCTGATGGTCGCGGGCTGGGCCGCGTCCACGGTCGTCGCCAGCGCCGATCCGGACGAGACGCGGGGGCCGGCGCCCGGGCCGGCACCTTCGGCGTCGCCGTCGCCGGCCGCGTCCCCGGGGGCCTCGCCCGCACCGGCGGAACCGAAGACGTCCATCGACAAGGACGGCATCTACGCGGTGGGTAGCGACATCGTGCCGGGCATATACAGCTCCGGGGGTCCCGTCGGCGACGGAACCTGCTACTGGAAGCGGACCGGCAACCCCGACGGCAACATCATCGACAACGCCATGTCCAAGAAGCCCCAGGTCGTGCAGATCGATCCGGGCGACAAAGCGTTCAAGACCTCGGGCTGCCAGCCCTGGCAGCTGACGCCGGACGCCGCGGTGCCGTCGAGCGCGCCGCCCGCGGGTGTGCAGGGCACGCTCGGCATCCTCAACAGCCTGCTGGGCGGGGGTGCCCAGCGGGCGCCGTCGGCCTCGCCGGCCCCCCAGGCCCCGGCGGCTTCACCCGCCTCGCCGGCCCCGCAAGCGCCGGCGGCTTCCCCCGCTTCGCCGGCCCCGCAGGGCGCGCATTCCTGATCGACCCTGATCGACCCTCGGCCCGTTCCGCGGCCGGGCCGTTTTCGTTACCGTGGCGCCGTGGCACCTTCGCAGCAGATTGTCGTCGTCGGCGCCGGCGTCAGCGGGCTGACGTCGGCCATCTGTTTGGCCGAGGCCGGCTGGCCGGTACGGGTATGGGCGGCCGCCACGCGCAAGCAGACGACCTCGGCGGTGGCCGGCGCCGTCTGGCTTCCCCCACGACCCGCCGAGCGCGCAGCCGAGACGCTGGAGTGGACCGAGCGCTCGCTGCGGGTGTTCACCGATCTTGCCGACGATCCCGACTCCGGGGTCCAGCTGGCGCCGGCGCTGGCCGCCGGTGAACTGACCGCGACCGAGGCGATGTCATCGGCGGCGGCGGCGTTGATTCCCGACCTGCGGCCGGCCGACCCGGCCGATCTCCCCGAGGGCTCCCGCACCGGGTTTCGCGCGACCCTGCCCATGATCGACATGCCGCACTATCTCGACTACCTGACCCGACGGCTGGCGTCGGCCGGCGGCGAAATCGAGGATCATCCCGTGCGGACGCTCGACGAGGCCGCCGACGCCGCCGAAATCGTCGTCAACTGCGCCGGGCTGGCCGCCGGCGCGCTGACCGGTGACGACACCGTGCAGCCATTGTTCGGCCAGCACGTGGTGCTCACCAATCCCGGTCTGCGGCAATTGTTTGTGGAAACCGACGGCGGCCCGGACTGGACCTGCTACTTCCCCCATCCGCAACGGGTGGTCTGCGGCGGCGTCAGCATCCCCGGGCGCTGGGACACCGCGGCCGACCCCGACGTGACGCAACGCATCCTGCGGCGCTGTCGCCGCGTCGAGCCGCGCCTGAACGACGCCGAGGTGATCGAGGTGATCACCGGCCTGCGTCCCGACCGTCCTTCGGTGCGGGTGGAAGCCGAGCCGCTGGGGCGGGCGCGGTGCATCCACAATTACGGGCACGGCGGCAACGGCGTCACCTTGTCCTGGGGTTGCGCGGGCGATGTGGTGAACCTGGCCAATGATGGCTAGCGCCGGGCGCCAGTACGCCGAATCACCAAGGACAGCAACCAACTAACGATCGACAGCACGATCGCGGCCCAGATCGCGGTCCACCAGAAGTGATCGATCTGCAGCCCCCAGTGCGTGGTGTGCTCGGTGATCCGCGCGGTGATCCACAGCATCAGCGCATTGACGACGACATGGAACAGGCCGAGCGTCAGGATGTACAGCGGGATCGACAGGATCTGGACGATCGGCTTGATGAACGCGTTGACCAACCCGAAGATCACGGCGACGACGAAGATGATGCCGACGCGTTCCAGCTTCGTGTCCCCGCCCACGAAGCTAAGGCCGTGCACCAAAAGGGTGACGATCCACAGCGCCAGGCCGGTCAACGCGGCGCGCAACAGAAATGGGCCCATGGTCGCAAATCCTGCCACCCGTCGGGGCCGGGAGTAAGCGGCGGAGCTCAGTTCAGATTGTAGAAGCGCTGCGCGTTCAAGCCGCCGATCTTTTCCCGCGAGTCCTCACTGAGGTCGGTTCGCGTGCGCAGGTGTTTGGTGCTCTCCGGCCACTCACCGTCCCAGTGCGGGTAGTCGCTGGCGAACATGATGAAATCGTCGCCCAGCACGTCGATCACGCCGGGCAGGATCGGTTCCTCCGGCTCGCACGTCACCCAGATGTTGCCCGCGGCCAGATAGTCGTGCGGATCGCGGCGCCAGCCGCCCTTGACCCAGTCGCCGCGCTTTTCGTAATGCTCGTGCAGTCGGTCGATGAAGAACGGGACCCAGCCCGCGCCGGCCTCGAGGAAGGCGACCCGCAACTCGGGGTGGCGCTCGAAGACGCCGCCGGAGACCATCGCGGTCATCGCCGTCATCTGATCGAAGGGGAAGCTGATGCAGTGCACCTGAATGTAATTCGTGAAACGGTCCACACCGATCTTGGGCAGGTGAATGCCCGGGGCGCCGTGCACCCCCAACGGCATGCCGAGCTCGACGGCGGCGGCGTAGAACGGATCGAGGTCGGGGTGGTCGAGGTTGCGGCTCTTGAGCGCCGGCGGCACCAAGGTGGCAACCAGCCCGAGCTCTTTGGCCTCCGTCATGACGTCGACGGCGACGCGGCCGTGCTCGATCGGTGTGACGGCGACGCCGCGCAACCGGCCACCCGATGAGGCGCAGTAGTCCGCGATCCACTGGTTGTACAGCCTCGAGAATCCCGCGGCGAACTCCGGGTCCTCGAGGCTGGGCGCGCACAACCCCATGCTGGGATACAGCACCATCGTGTCGATGTGGTCGCGATCGGCGTCCCCCAGCACGCCCTCGGGTGAGCGGCAGTTGATGTCGGGCGCCCTACTGATCCCGTGTTCGGGCGGGCAACCCGCGCCCGGACCCGTGTCCTCGGGGTAGTTGCGGCCCTCGAGCGTCAATCCCGGCCGGCCGTCGGTGCTGGGCCTGACGTGCTGCGGCCATCGTTTGATCGCTTCGATTGCCAGCGAGGAATTCTCGGCCACGTGTCCGTCGGCGTCGATGATCCGCATGTATCCGGAACTTACTCTCGCGGTCCACATGGTGAAACAACTCGCGCCGGCGCGCTGGGTAAGCCACGATGCTGACGTGACCACACCACGCCCTCGTCAGAAGTTGACCGCCGATCAGCGAAACTCCTTCATCGCGGCGCTACTGGGCTGGACGATGGACGCCTTCGATTACTTCATCGTGGTGCTCGTCTACGCCGACATCGCCAAGACGTTCCATCACAGCAAGGCCGAGGTCGCGTTCGTCACCACGGCCACCCTCATCATGCGGCCCGTCGGCGCGCTGCTGTTCGGCCTCTGGGCCGACCGCGTCGGCAGGAGGCTGCCGCTGATGGTCGACGTGATGTTCTATTCCGTGGTCGGCTTCCTGTGCGCATTCGCCCCCAATTTCACCGTGCTGGTCATCCTGCGATTGCTGTACGGCATCGGCATGGGCGGCGAATGGGGGCTGGGCGCCGCGCTCGCCATGGAGAAGGTTCCCGTCGAGCGGCGCGGGTTCTTTTCCGGGCTGCTGCAGGAGGGGTACGCGTTCGGCTACCTGCTGGCCAGCGTCGCTTCGCTGGTGGTGATCGACTGGATCGGGCTGTCGTGGCGGTGGCTGTTCGGTCTGAGCATCGTCCCCGCGTTGATCAGCCTGGTCATCCGCTACCGCGTGGAGGAGTCCGAGGTGTGGGAAGCCGCCCAGGATCAGATGAAGCTCACCAGCACCCGGATCCGCGACGTGCTGCGCAGCGGCGCCATCATCCGTCGGTTCATCTACCTGGTGCTGCTGATGACGGCCTTCAACTGGATGAGCCACGGCACGCAGGACGTCTATCCCACCTTCCTGGGGGCGCACGCCAATCAGGGCGCCGGTCTGTCCAGCACGACGGTCAAGTGGATCGTGGTGGTCTACAACGTCGGCGCCATCGTCGGGGGCCTGGTCTTCGGCACGCTGTCGCAGCGCTTCAGCCGCCGCTACACCGTCGTCTTCTGTGCGATCCTGGCGCTGCCCATCGTCCCGTTGTTCGCGTACTCGCGCAGCGCCGCGATGCTGTGCCTGGGTTCGTTTTTGATGCAGCTTTTCGTGCAGGGCGCGTGGGGCGTGATTCCCGCGCACCTCACCGAGATGTCGCCGGACGCCATCCGCGGCCTCTATCCCGGGGTGACCTATCAGCTGGGCAACCTGCTGGCGGCGTTCAACCTGCCGATCCAGGAACGCCTCGCCGAATCGCACGGTTATCCGTTCGCGTTGGCGGCCACGATCGTGCCGGTGCTGATCGCGGTGGCGGGGCTGACGCTGATCGGAAAGGACGCCACCGGAATCCGGTTCGGCACCACCGAAAGCGCTTTCCTGGCAAGCGAAGTGACGTGAAGCTAGTCGCTGTTGTCCAGTAGGCGTCGCAGCAAGTGCATGGCCACCGTCGTCGAGCGCTCCCGGATATCCGAGCGGTTGCCGGGTAGCCGCAGTGTGCGGGTATCGGTCCGGCCGGCGGCCGTCACGCTGAAGCAGACTGTGCCCACCGGCTTTTCCTCGGTCCCCCCGCCCGGGCCCGCGATTCCGGTGATCGCGATCGCGGTGTCGGCGCCGAAGCGTTGCAACGCACCCGCGGCCATTGCCTCGGCCACCGGCTCGGACACCGCGCCGTGCGCGTCGATCAGCGCGGGGTCGACGCCGAGCAGCTCCACCTTCGCCTCGTTCGAGTAGGACACGACGCCGCCGGCCACGTAATCCGACGACCCGGGCCGGTCGGTCAGCCGCGCGGCCAGCAGGCCCGCGGTGCAGGACTCCGCCGTCGCGATCCGATGGCCGGCCAGCAGCTGGGCCACCAGATCGTCGACGCGCGAACCGTCCTCGGAGTACAGCTGATGCCCGTGCCGCTCGCGCAGCAGCTTGGTCAACTGCGCGTACGCGTCCGCGGCGTCCGGCTCGTAGCGGGTGACCATCTCGATCTCACCGCGCCGCAGGCAGGTGGTGATCTCCAGTTGTTCGAAGCCGGGCACGGCCGTTTCGGCGTCGCGCAGCGTTTCGGCCAGTCCCGACTCCGGCAGCCCGAACATGCGCAGCATCTCCTGCCGATAGACGGTCCGGCCGGCGATCGCCTCCTGCGCCGCGGGCGTCTCGATGGCGGTGTGCCACATCGGCTGCAGCTCGCGCGGCGGACCCGGGAGCACGATCACCGTCGGCTTGCCGGGCACGACGACGCCGGGAGCGGTCCCCACCGGGTCGAGCACCTGCGCCCCGGCCGGCACCATGGCCTGCTTGCGATTGGCTGCCCGCAGCGACTCGAAAGTGCCGGGATCCAAGGCGGATTGGAACGCGGGGTTGCGGCCCATCAGCTTCTTGAGGATGTTGGCGATCTTCTCCTCGACCTCGGCGTCCAACACCAACTCGCGCTCGCAGAAGCGCGCGACCACCTCGACGGTCATGTCGTCGGCCGTCGGCCCCAGGCCCCCGCTGGTGACGATCAGGTCCACGCCCTGGTCGGCCAGGAACCTCAGCTGCGCTTCGATGTCGGCCGGCCGGTCACCGCAGATGGTGATGTGGCCCAGCTCGACGCCCAGCTCCAAGAGGCGATCGGCGATCCAGGGGCCGTTCGCATCTTGAACCCGACCGGTCAGGACCTCGGTTCCGGTGACAACGATTCCTGCGCGTGTGCTCACCGCCCCGAGCCTACGCATCGGCTCCGAGGACGTTCGTCCGGAAGCCTAACGGCTCAGGTCGGTACAGCTAGCCCTCGGAAAGGTAACGCTCGACGGTGGCGACCTTCTGCGTCATCGCGTCGGTCGTCCCGGCGCGCCAGTCCGCCTTGATCACCGTGCTGACCCTGGGCGCCCGGGCGGCCACCGCCTCGACCGCACGCTGCACCACGGCCATGACCTCCGCCCAGGTTTCGCCTTCGATGACGGTGAACATCGCATCCGTCTTGTTGGGCAGCCCGGAATCGCGCACCACCCGAACCGCTTCGGCGACGATCTCACCGACCCCCTCGCCCACCCCCATTGGGGTGACGGAAAACGCGACGAGCACAGACATTCATCGAGCGTACCCAAGATCCGCGGGGCCGGTCTGGCACCATCGAGGCCCATGCGGGTGTTGGTGCAACGGGTTTCGTCGGCAACGGTCTCGGTGGACGGCGCGGTGGTGGGCGCGATCCGGCCGGCTGGTCAGGGCCTGTTGGCATTCGTCGGTGTCACCCACGGCGACGACGGCGACAAGGCGCGACGGCTCGCTGAGAAGCTCTGGCAGCTAAGGATTCTCACCGACGAACGCTCCGCGGCCGATGTCAACGCGCCCATCCTGGTCGTGAGTCAGTTCACGCTGTACGCCGACACCGCCAAGGGTCGCCGCCCGTCGTGGAACGCGGCCGCTCCAGGAGCGGTCGCCGAGCCGCTGGTGACGGAGTTCGCCGAGGCGTTACGGCAGTCGGGCGCCGAGGTGCAGACCGGGGTGTTCGGGGCGAACATGCAGGTCGAGTTGGTGAACGACGGTCCGGTGACGGTGCTCTTGGAGCTGTGAGCCCGCCCCCACGGGTACCGTGGACCCGGCGGCTTGTCGTCGCCGGCGCCGACGGGAGGGCAACCATGAGCACGACACCCGAATTCGGGTCACTCCGTTCCGACGACGACAACTGGGACATCGTCAGCAGCGTGGGGTATACGGCGCTGCTCGTCGCGGGATGGCGAGCGCTGCACGCCGTGAGCCCGCGACCGCTGGTGCGCGACGAATACGCGAAAGTCTTCATTGCCGCCTCGCAGGACCCGTATCTGGCGAGTGTGCTTGCCAACCCCGGTACCTCCGACGACGAGACGGCCTTCCCGCGCCTCTACGGAGTCCAGACCCGCTTCTTCGACGACTTCTTCGAGGCCGCGGCAGCCGCGGGCATCCGGCAGGCGGTGATCGTAGCCGCCGGCCTGGATTCTCGGGCGTATCGGCTCCAATGGCCGCAAGACACAAGGGTTTTCGAAGTCGATCTCCCGAAAGTCCTCGAATTCAAGGCCCGCGTCCTCGGCGAACAGGGCGCGACCCCGAAGGCCCGTCGCGTCGAGGTCGCCGCCGATCTGCGTACCGACTGGTCACGGCCGTTGGAAGCGGCCGGGTTCGACGTGGAGACCCCGAGCGCCTGGTCGGTGGAGGGGCTGCTCCCCTACCTCACCGACGAGGCGCAACACGCGCTTTTCACCCGGATCAGCGGGCTCAGCGCGCCGGGCAGCCGGATCGCCATCGGCGCGCTGGGATCGCGACTGGACCACGACCAGCTCCACGCCCTGGAGGCGAGCCACCCCGGGGTGAATGTGTCCGGCAATGTGGACTTTTCGGCCCTGACCTATGAACCCCAGTCTGACCCCGCGGAGTGGCTCGCGGCCCACGATTGGGCCGTCGAACCCGTCCGCAACACGCTCGACCTACAGGCCGGCTACGGCATGACCCCGCCTGACGTCGACGTCAAGATCGACAGCTTCATGCGGTCCCAATACATCACGGCGACCCGCTGACCACCTAGGGCTTCAGCAGGATCTTCACGTCGTCGCCCGAACGCGACTCCGCCGTCGCGTAGCCCTTGGCCGCCTCGTCCAACGGCACTGTGGTGGTGAAGATCCCGTCGACGTCGAGCCGGCCCGACTGCAGCAACGGAATCAGTTCCGGCCAGGTGCGCTGCACCGGTGCGGTGGTGAACCGCACCGTCGTGCTGCGGATCAGGCAGCCCAGCGCGTTGAGGGGAAACGGATTCATGTCGTGCACGCCGACCACCGAGACTGTGCCGCCGGGCCGGACGGCGTTGATCGCCTCGGTCAGGGAGGCGTCCGTCGCGACGGCGTCGATCACCGCGTCGGCGCCACGGCCGCCGGTGGCGGCCAGGATCGCCTCGAGCGCGGGCGCCTGCACCGGCGTCGCGCCCCACTGGGCGGCCCGCTGTAGCCGGCCTTCGACCTGATCGACCGCGTAAACCGTTGCGGCACCTTGAAACAGCGCGCTGCGCAGCGAGCACAGGCCGACCGCGCCCAGGCCGATCACTGCCACCGTGCCGCCGAAGGGAATGTCGGCCCGCTGCGCCGCGGCCCAGCCGGTGGCCAGGTTGTCGGTGAGCAGCAGTGCCTGTTCGGTGCTGATGCCCTCGGGCATCTTCAGCAGCTGGAAATCCGCGGCGGGCACGGCGAGCAGGTCGGCCTGCGCGCCGCCGAGCACGCCGCCGCCGAAGATCTGAAATCCGGAGTGACACATCACCGGATCGCGGGTGGCGCAGCCCGCGCACGCGCCGCAACCGGTGACCGACGAGACCATCACCTGATCGCCGACCTTGACGTCGCGCACCTGCGGCCCGGCTTCCACGACGGTGCCGACCGCTTCGTGGCCGAGCGCGATCGGGTCGGGCATCGGAAAGTCGGCCTCATAGAAGTGCAGGTCGGATCCGCAGATGCCCGCGGCGCTCACCTCGACGATCGCTCCGTCGGGCCCCGGAAGCGCCGGATCGGGGCGGGTGTCCACCCGAATGCTGCGGGGCCCGTCGACGACTACGGTGCGCATATTGACGTGCTCACTTTCCCTGTCGCGCCGAATCTTTCGTTCGGACTACAAACTGTGACCAATCGGGCTCGCGCACCGCCGACCAGTATTCGTTGAGACGCCATGGGCTCACCGTGTGGATCTCCCCGTCGGCGTTCTTGAAATACGAATGCTTGACCGCCGGATGCGACCACACCATCTTCTTGATCTGGGTCTGCGTCCGCCGGTGCCAATCGGTGGCGGTCTCGGGTTTCGGTTCGAGCGAATGCACGCCGGTTTCGGCCAGTCGAGCCAGGCACTGGTCGATGTAACGCATTTGCAACTCCGACTGAAATATGAGGCTGCCGCCATGGGCCAGATGAGTTCCCGGGCCGTAGACGATGAAGAAGTTCGGGAACTCCGGCACCGTGATGCCGAGGTAGGCGTATGGCCGGCTCCCCCACATCTCATGCAGATCGGTGCCGTTTCGGCCGGTGACCTTCAGCGGCCAGAGCACGTCGGTGTGCCGAAACCCGGTGGCGTACACGATGACGTCGACGTCATGAGCCACACCGTCACCTGTGACGATGCCGTTTGGCGTAAGCTTGTCGATGGGTGTGCGGACCAATTCGACGTTGTCGCGCTGCAGCGTTCGCAGCCAACTGCCGTTGTCCTGCAAGGTGCGTTTGCCGCAGGCGGGATAGTCCGGCATCACCTTGGCCAGCAACTCGGAATCCTCGCTCACCTGACTGGTGATCCACTGCGAGAACATCATCTGGGCGGCGGCGTTGATGTCGCTGACGGCGTGCTCCTGGTCGGCGTAACCCGGGTCACCCTCGGCCGCGTCGAGACCCTTGTCGGAGCCGGGCCAGAGCACCAGGAAGCGATACCACCTGCCGTAGAACGGAAGATGGCGCATCGCCCAGCGCACCCCGTCGCCGACCTCGTCGTGATACATCGGGTTCGGGAACATCCACTGCGCGGTCCGCTGAAACACGGTGAGGTGCTCCACGTCCTCAGCGATCGCGGGGGCGATCTGGAATCCGCTGGCGCCGGCGCCGACGAGCGCGACCCGCTTGCCTTTGAGATCTACCGAATGATCCCAGGCCGCCGAGTGAAATGACGGCCCCGCGAAGGTGTCCGCGCCGGCGAACTCGGGGATGTTCGGACGGTTCAGCTGCCCGACCGCGGTGATGAGCGCGCGGGCGCGCACGGTGGTCGCCCGACCGTCGGACGAGCGCAGCGAAACGCTCCACGCGCCGTCGTCGTCATTCCATTCGGCCGCGAGAACCTCGGTCCGCCAACGCACATGGTCTGCCAGGCCGTGTTTGTCGATGACCTTGGTGAAATAGTCTTGCAGCTCGTATTGCTCGGCGAAGAAATGCGTCCAGTCGTTGTTGGGCTCGAAGCTGTAGCAATAGAAATGGTTCGCCACATCCACCCGGGCGCCGGGATAGCTGTTCTCCCACCAGGTTCCGCCGGGGCCCGCGTTCTTCTCGATGATGGTGAACGGGATGTTGGCCTGCTTGAGGCGCACGCCGGCCAGGATGCCCGATTCGCCGCATCCCACGACCAGGACCGGAAGTTCGGCGGTGCGCTCGGCGGGCAATGTGGCGGGCCGGCGAGGGTCGACGCCGTCGAGGTCGAGCTCTTCGGAGATCAGCGACAAGTAGTCGTCGGGCACGTGTTCGCAAGCCGCCCAGTCCATCATCTCCCTGATGAGTTCGGGGCTCAGCGGCTGCGGTTCGGGGCAACCGCGGTCGCGATACTCGGTGATGACCGACAGCGCCTCGGCGCGCGCCCGCGCCTTGTCGTCCTCTGACATGAACCCCTGGACCTCGTTGAGAAAGATGCCCATCTGCTTGAAGTCGCGGATGAACCGTGGGTCGCCGGTGATGTGGACGAGCGAGAGCAACAGCGTGGGAATGCTGACATCCTCTAGCGCGGCGGCGATCTCGGGTGTGGATGTGGTGAAGGGATCGCCGGCGTAGCGGCTGCGCATCACGGGAGATCCTCTCGGTGGCTTGGTAGCCAATTACGCTACCCATAGTTTCGTAATTGGCAGCACTACGCTACCCGGTCGCTCGGCGCGGGATCAAGGCGTTCGCAGCTACGGATCGTCGCCGCTAGGGATCGTCGTCGTCCTCATCCGCGAGGACCCTTTCGGGGTGGTGGAAGGTGTTGGCGCGGGGTTGGCCGCGGTCGAGGTGTGGTGGTGGGATCCATTCGGTGTCGCCGTTGGCGGTTTTTTGGGTGGTCCAGCCCTTCTCGAGGAGGCGGTGGTGGGGTCCGCAGGCCGGGTGAGTTGGTCGATGTCGGTGCGGTGAGTCTTGACCCAGTCTTGGACGTGGATGCTCCTATGCAGCGTCAAGTGTGTCGAGTGATGGGTTGAGGTCGGCTTGGAGGGCTCGGTAGAGCTCG